>NZ_JACDUS010000006.1 GCF_013761005.1 Desulfosalsimonas propionicica | reverse complement strand
AGGCTCTATCCGGTTCCATTGTTCATTTGTTATGTCCATCTTGATTATATTGCATAATCAAGTTCTTATGTCTAGTTTTTTTGAGATGAGTTGTAGACCAATAACGATAATAACCTTTAATCAGTAGGAAGGTTTTGCATTACACGTTTGTATTTGAAGGATCGGGTAAATGTCGCAGGTAAATTTAGAGTTCGCCTGTGGGGAGCAGCGAAGCGAATTGACTCATCATAGACAGAGAAGGCAGCAAATCTTCGTTTGGAGCAATAGTATTCTGCTGGTAATCTTTGGTGCTTCTCTTGCAGCAAATCAAAATAGTCATTGTTTCTCAATCAAAGAAGGAATTCCAGAAAGAATACTGGTATCCGTGCTTGTAACAGCCCTTACGTTCTTCTGCGTTTCTTGGCAGTGGTATCATCGCAAGCGCGAGGTTCGACATCAGCAAAATATCGGGAAGATTTACGGTGTGATGGGCTTGGCTGGCTGTGAAAATTCGATATATCCTGGTCACTATGATAAATGGGGGAAGGAATCCGACTTCTTAGGGACCCTATTGCTCAAACCAAGCCGTTTAGCTGCAACTGCGTTGATCGGCATCTGTACTCTATCTGCTGTCTGGGTGGATCTAATATTCTGAGATTCACAATTAAAAACGCCATTGCATAAGCTAATCCAGCCGACGCAAAAAGCCGCGCGGCTGATTAGCCCGTTCACAAAAGAGAGACATAGATGAAAATCCTTGTTTACAAGAGAACACACCAAGGAGACCCAGGGCCTGACGGATGCTTTGGAATTCATGATTGTATGGGGTCTGTTCGAGACCGAGTTTTTGATGCCGTGATTGGTGTCGGTGGCATCGGTGCCGAAGCTCAATCGCAAGGCATATCAGGAATGATTAACTGGATTGGTGTTGGGCCTCATAAAAGAGAGGTTGGAAAGCGAGGATCGGAAGTAACTTTTGAGCATTTTGTTTATTACGGAAAAGAAGGTTTGGATTTCAGGCTAAATGCTCCACTGTTGGCAGAGAGAATGTACACGTATAACGTCCGAAGTGCTTTGGACGGATTGACCGATGATGAGAAGACTGAAGCAATGGCAATTGTTCAATTGGCCCTTGATGCCCCTCCATCCCCAGCTCTGGATGGCACGACAGGAAGCGAGGCTGCATTGAGCAAATGCAAACGCGATGGTCGTTCAATTAAATGCCCCAAGGTAAAAAAATTTGCAAAGGAGCAAAAAGCTAAGCGCTGTAAATGACGACCAAGATTGCGAACCATGCGGTTCACACCGACCGCTGATCGCGGCGGGTGACCGCCACCGTTCAATGCAACATAACTTGCCAGTGCCTTCTCAAGTGCCGCGCTTCGCAGAATCTGCACATTGGTTCTGCCATGACCCTCTTTTTTCATAATGTACTGCTATTCACAGTCTTCCTGATTCCAGGCTCCCATTGTTCTGCTGTTTTTTGCCCCGAAAATTATTTAAACAGGCCAGTATCAGCTTAACAACGCCTCCCGCACCTTGAGGGATATATCCTTTAAGGTAAAAGGCTTTTCAATAAACAGAAGATCCTCGCTTTCCATATTATGATGCGCGATCACATTGTCTGTATAACCGGACATAAACAGAATTTTGACATCCGGGTAAAGTTCCTTTAGCTGATTGGCAAAATCCCGGCCATTCATCTCCGGCATGACAATATCAGTTATAAGCAGGTCAATTTGGTTGAGATGGGCTTCAGCTAACGCCATTGCTTTATTTGGCGTTTCTGCTGTCAACACTTTATAGCCCAATTTTTCAAGCATAAGCCTGGCGATCCCCAGAACTTCCTCCTCGTCTTCCAGAATCAGTATTGTCTCTCCGTTTCCTTTTACCGGAGATTTTTCCTCATCCGCACTGCTGTCAACCGCGTCACCTTCTTTATGGCGAAGAAAATATACCTTAAAACTCGTTCCTTCTCCGGGTTCACTATAAACGTTGACAAATCCGTTGTTTTGCTTGGCAATACCATAAACCGTCGGCAACCCTAGACCTGTGCCCCTGCCCATTTCCTTTGTGGTAAAAAAGGGTTCAAACAGATGGGACTGTACTTCTTTGCTCATGCCACAGCCGTTATCACTTACCGCAAGCATGACGTATTGTCCCGGAACAAAGCCGGGGTGTCCGCCGCAGTACTCTTTGTCAAATTCCACGTTTTTGGTCTCAATAATTACTTCACCTCCTTCATAGAAGGCGTCCCGGGCATTGACCACAAGATTTATCAGGATCTGGTCAAGCTGGGAAAAATCCATCTTTATAAGCCACGCGTTTTTTTCCGGCTTCCAGAAAAGGTCTATGTTTTCGCCGATAGTTTTTTCAAGCATTTTGAGCATACTCGAAATACTATCATTTAAGTTCATCACTTCCGGGGTAATGGCCTGTTTTCTGGCGAAAGCCAAAAGCTTGCGAATAATAACTGCCGATCTTTTACCTGCATCCCCAATTTTCCGGGCATTGTCATACATGGGCTCTGTAGGAGAAAGCACATCCGCCATCATCTCCGCATACCCGTTAATAATGGAAAGCATGTTGTTAAATTCATGGGCAATCCCGCCTGCCAGACGCCCCACTGACTCCATTTTCTGTGACTGAAGCAACTGCTGCTGCAGGCTTTCGTGTTCTGCCTCTGCCTGCCTTCGTTCAGTGATATCCCTGGCAATGATACAGGTTCTTTCATTGCCGAGGCGGTCTTGATAAATTCCCGTTGAAATCTCTACAGGAAAACGGGTTCCGTCTTTTCTTTTAAAATTAAGCTCTCCCTTGAAATTCCCATTCAGCGCCCGTTGTTTTAACGCTTCTGAAAGCCTTGGATCGGTTTCATCCACCACGCCGTCCCTGCCACCGGCGATAATTTCGGATTCTGTCATTCCCATCATTTCACAAGCGGCTTTGTTTGCGGCAAGAACTCTGCCGTCCGGCACCGTCAAAAATATGGCATCAAGACTGTTTTCAAATAGAGCCCGGTAGGTTGCCTCACTTTCCCTTAATGCTTCTTCAGCCTGTTTGCGCTCGGTAATGTCTGTGGCAAAACCCTGGATAAAATCAATTTTACCCTTCTCATTCCGAGAAGCCTTGGCATGCATGGAAACCCAGAATACCCCCCCTGTTCGGCTTCCCCATTGGCACTGTAAATTTTGTATCTCGCCATATTCCCCCAAAACCTTCTTCAAGTACTCCCTGTCCCCTGGATTCGCATAGATCTCCTGTCCGATATCGGTTATTGATTCGATCAGTTCACGGGGAGTTTCATAACCCAGCATACTGGCAAGTGTCTGATTAACTGACATGATCCTGCCTCCAGGTGAAGACGTGAATATGCCTACAGGGGCATTCATCAAGGCTTCAGTGGATATCAGGGGTTCTTTCTTAAGGGGTGGTTGGCCAGTGGGATTTTTATCAGAAGGTCTACTGTGGGGCATAACAGGCTCCCTTTGTATCAGGTTTGAACGCTTCCTTTATACACGACGGACTTTATTCATCATAATCACAGTTTAGCTTGTTTCATCAATAATTCAAGCACTTTTGAACAGATTTTTAAAAGCTCTGCCAGCATCCCCTTAAACTCAAGGTTTTTCAGGATAGTGGAGGTGATGAGAGAGTAGACGGTTGGGGATATTGAAGAGAGGTGGAGATAGAGGGAATGGAGGGTAGCGTAAGGGGTATAAGGTTCTGTAATAGATTATAATATTACTATACTGCTACTCCCAAAACAATGCCCCAATGATGATCTGACCAGAAGACAACTGATCCTGACAGAGGGACCAAAATAAACACCACGTTCGTTCGTCATTTAAATTATTTTACCAATAAAAACGATTAGTTTAAAGTTCCATACTGGCACAGACAATCTCCAGCATTTGTGTCAGCACGGAGCGAGCACGAATAGTCGAGAACTCTTTCTGAGCATCTGTCAATGGAACTTAAGAAGAAGCTCCTTTATTGGACTGGGTATGAACAATCATTCACAACAGAAACCTCCTATACCTGTTTTCACACAACGGTAGGTTGAATCCTGAATCCGACACCCTTAGGCTCTGCTGCAGTAATATCGGCTTGTTACCTCTCATCAACTTTTGCGTAATCTGGGATTTTTCCAGACTTTTACCTCCCCTTTGAAGAGAGAATTTTGTCTTGATTTTTCGGTAGACAGCATATAAGTTTTTATATCCCTGTCCCATCTACATGGAAAATGTCCCAAAGCGGAATGTAACCGCTTGAATTTTATAGATTCGGTTTTTGAGTTAGGTTGAAATCGATAACAACAGTAAAAACACTAAAAGCTTCTATATTCGCAGGATACAGCTTAGAACATATTATGTCGTTGGGACACCAGGGAAGTTTTTACATTCTTTGCAATATAAATACAACAGACTGAGGATTAGTAATGAAGATAATAGCCCCATCTTATGAAATACTCTATATGCCTGACAGTAATGACGTTTTAAAATATATAGAGTTGGCTGGACGAACTTGTTACAAATCAGAAGGAAAAATTACTCCTGATTCTGCTATAGACTTCGTTAAGAAACTGATGAAATCAGGCCACCACAGCGTAATCGAACATGTCTACATAACTGTCCGATTTATATGTGATCGAGGGGTCAGCCATGAACTCGTTCGCCACCGGCTAGCATCATATAGCCAGGAGAGTACAAGATATGCAAATTACTCAAAAACGAAATTTAGCAATGAAATCACCGTAATAAAGCCCCCTTTTTGGGAAGAGGGCTCAAAGGAATACAATATTTGGATGGAAACCATGCATACTGCTGAAAAAGCCTATATGAACTTGATAAAGAACGGGGCACGCCCGGAACAAGCTCGTAGCGTACTCCCTAATAGTCTTAAAACAGAAATTGTGATGACATGCAATATACGGGAATGGCGGCATGTATTTTCCTTGCGATGTTCTGCGGCTGCACACCCACAAATGCGCGAGATAATGCTTCCCTTGCTAAAGGAATTACAAGGGTGTATGCCCGTGATATTTGAAGATTTACCTATAGAAGAGAAATAAGGTGCGAATATTAAGATTTCTGGAATTTACAATACCCTGAGATGCAACAGTATTCGCAGCTAGGGTGATGCCCCCTGCAAACATTTCTACCATGTTGCACACATAGAACGTGGAAAGAGTAATATAGATCTTTTGGAACAATTTTGGACATTAAAACGTGCGCATCCTTGCTTTTTCCACAATTACACCATCCTAACCTTGAAGATAGACGGAAAACATGTACGTCTACGGGTAAGACATTAAAACCAAATGAAAACATCATAATGCATTTCGCAGATTTTAGGCCTACCCCAGGTAGGTGGAGCAAGTATCTTTCAACCTCATCCTTTGGCAGATTTTTTAATTTGGCCATTGATACTGAACCAAATTCGGATTTCAAATATTTAAGAGTCTTATAAATATTGTTGGCCTTTTGTTTGGATAACCCGGCACATGTTATAACCTTGGACAATTCCATCGGTGATGCCTTTTCCGCTGCACTCCATGAAGGATAATGTTTTTTAAATGCCCTATAGGCTGACTTAGTTCCCTTTTCATGTGTTCTTAAAGACAACAAAATATACAAATACTCGTCTAATGGATTGCTCTTGTTCCCCAAGGAAGAAATAAGATATTGGCTTTGGAGTATGGAGCAAACTGTTCGGACTGTCTTGTCTGTAGGGTAGACTTGGTTTTGCATAATTTGTCTATTATTACAATAGATACAAGTCTTGGCCATCAATTCTTAAGCAATAGGCGAAGACTTGGGGTTCACCATCTTCCTCTGCGACCCCCTCTGAATAGAAGGGGTAATATTCCTTAGGCTGTGTGTAATACACCGGGAAACCGTTTAATTCCGCAAAAAGACACATTGCCAACGAAACCGTTTTTGGACCGTAAGGTGCCAACAACGTATAATCATTTCCCATATCTGAAATATTTACTAATCGATCGAAGCACTCCGGTAAATCCCAAGGGTGAATTCTAATAGGGTCAGGTGCAACATCACTGGGCAGATTCTTTTCCAATCTTCTTATAAATTCCCAATTACGGTTGAAGTTCGGTGGTCCCGGAGGAAAAGGGAGAAGCAGATTA
Source organism: Desulfosalsimonas propionicica (assembly GCF_013761005.1). Classification (NCBI taxonomy): domain Bacteria; kingdom Pseudomonadati; phylum Thermodesulfobacteriota; class Desulfobacteria; order Desulfobacterales; family Desulfosalsimonadaceae; genus Desulfosalsimonas; species Desulfosalsimonas propionicica. The sequence continues at coordinate 193,135 of NZ_JACDUS010000006.1, read as the reverse complement.
ACTGTTCCTTGATCATAACCTTGCTCAAGAAAATCCGGAAGCCCTAATGGGCTAAACCCTATAGCAATTATTATACGCCTAACTTTCGGTTCAGGATATTTTGTAGGCCCAAATAGAGGGATGGGACTCCATGGTTCGGGGTCTTGAGCTAAAAGTTGGCCATAAGTATTAGGCCTAGTGTAAGTGGCAATTATGTTTTTCTTTGTACGGTCTTCCATAGCCAATCTGATTATAGGAAAAAAGAATCTCTTGGGCAAAGCCGAAATATCGATTATAATGTTATCATCAAAAGAAGATAGAATATTTTGTATACCCTTTACAAGTTTACTATGCCTATCAAATAGTTCATATTCATGAATCTTGGTAAAGTCTAGCAAACCGAGGGACTTTAAATCTCTCTTCTGTTTCTTTAGTTGGGCGTTCGTATCGGAAGTGAATATCGAAGGAGGATCCTTCACAAAAAAAAGATTATAGCTAGCTAATTTCCTATCGCTATTTAATATATCTAAAACCTTAAGTCCTCTTTCTTCAGTTGAAAAAGATCCAATTAAATTCCATTGATCAATGCTCAATCTATTAAGAATCCATGTCAGTAATCCCCACGGGCGCCAGTAGTTTCCCATTATTTATCCTCTTCTGTTTCTAAATCAAAGAGTGACAGTTGCCGAGGTGTAGCACCTTTGGTTATTACTTCTGCTTTGATCATCCATTCTCTTATTTCAGAGATCCTAACATAAGATGGTTCTTTGGTCCTCTGTGCGGGCAATCTATAGTAAGGCGAAAAAATAGGGTTTAGGTAAAATTTTGTCCGAGGTAGCTTGTCTGGTGTTTTGGTTGTGTGTGGAATGTCAAAAAGAGCCCCATAGTCCGCCGCCTGCTTCAAAAAGCCACCTATCTCTCGATCCCTTTCAAGTTCCTCGTTCTTGATTGAAAATCCGTTCCCACCGGGATAAGACATTGCAAGATCGTAAAGCATATTTTTGTGAAAAATAGCACCTAAAAAGTCTATAAATTTCTTCCTAACATCTCCCCCGGGTTGCTCTGTTAACTTATTTAACCAATATGTGCTTGCGGCGTGTATCCCGATTGTTTGAATTTCATCAGGTATCGGCGTTGGAAGTGGTAAATTATCTATATTCTGCCTCTTTTCATGTTCGGAGCGAACCCAAACATGCCAAATATGCTGACAGATACTGATATAGGCAAGTATATTTCCACCACTAAGGTGAATTACTTCTTCTTTTCCTGTCCAGATCATTCTTTCGGCACATCGGCCTGCAATTTGCATCAAAGCAATGTGCTTTCTTTCTTTTTTCCAGTAAGGTTTTTTGTCAAAAGGCAGTTTATCATCTATACATACAGGATGGACGAACTCTCTATTTTGTCTAAGCCAACCTTCGTAAAGCTTCGCAGAAAGTGGGCTGGCCTTTGTAATCTCCTTAAGTGTTTTCTGGGTTTCGTCTGTCCAGGTACTTTCAATTTTGACTGCCCGAGATGGGGATTGTCCGCCGTATCTACGAGCCTTTTCCTCAGGGCTTAGGCCTTTTCCCAAGACTCGTAGCTGTAAATCTTTGCAATCATGTGGTATTTTAAAGCCGGAGTTTTTTAGTCTTCGTTCAAAAACATCTTCGGTGAACCTGGGAAAAATCCAACCCGAACGGTTCTCATGGCGTTTCGTAACTTCATCCAGATTAATGATTTTATAATCCCGCTCCGCTTCGAGTCTGGCAGAGGTGCCGTAAATTTCTAAATCGGTTTCCCAACCGTATTTCCTAACACCGATCCTATAGGAGATATTAGGATTTCTAAGTCCGATACACTTATTGATAATCCTTTTAAATTGTTTCCCAAGTTCGCCATTCCAAAGTTTCAAATGCCCCAACTGTTCATATTGATCAATTCTTATAAAAACCTGCATTTTTTCGGGGATTACCTTTGTTTCACGAAGCAATAAAACTGCCTTTGATATTGGCTCGCCAACAGAAGTCTTTGATCGAATAATATCCTTGGGTATTTTATCTATATTGTAGTTAAAAAATTTCCGATAAGTTTGTATCCTCTCGTTTATTTTTTTTCTTAGTGACTCAAAATTTTCTGAATCCTCCAAATAGCCAAACCAACAATCGTCTTTAGACAAGGCCTTTGAAAATTTGTTTAAATTTGAAGAGGTAGCTTTAAGTCCCAAACTCTTGGCTATTCTTCCGTTATTTGCTTTTTCCAAATCTAACAATGAATTGATAATATCATTAACAATCCAATAGTTTATAAAATCCGCGAAAAACAGGGGCAGCTTTAAGAGGTCTTCCTCTTCAGCATTATCTACTGGTCTTTGACCAAAATCCAACGCTCCGCTACGAGTAAGATTAATTCCAGCCCCTATAAAATTACTATATTCTTCAGGGATTGGCAGTGTTTCGTTTAGCTTTGAATATGCTAACCGAATATCTGTTTTTAATAAATTGAGAAGCATGCTTTTGCCACTCCCCTGCACCCCCATAAGAACAACGTTACCCGGTTTAAATAGTGCAAGTGCAGATTCCACCAAAACAGGGCTAAAAAGTTTAACGAAATCTTCTGGAGATGTTGTTTCAGTGACATATAATTCATGAAACGGATTTAATTTCGGCATTTTCATACCCTCACACTCTCGATGACCTTGGAAAAATCGGGTACCAACTGTCTGAGTGATAGTGTATCATAGGAAGTGTATTATCAGGACAATTGGTGTACATGACTATTAACCCCCCCGTACGATTATACCCGTAAGGGGAATAGACTTTTAGATTACCTCCTGCCGTGCCTCCGGTGACAAGGTCATGATTATTTACTATTAACTGTCGCAAACTATCTGTAAACTCATCCTCGTTGGCCGATGGAATTTCTCGTATAAATAACCCCTCATCTAAAAGTAAAACGGGTTCAATGCTCAGATTGGAGTATGACGATGCTATATTCTGCACGCAGTTTAAACCCTCGGGGCAGATAATCAAAGGAACGAAAATTATCTTGAAAGGTGCTGGCAAGACTTCAGCAGCAAACTCCACAGTTTCTTTCGCCTGACTACCGCTGCCAACAAAATCCTCTAGCAAAACAAGCCGTTTTATATTGTTTTTTTTTACATAACGCTTTATTTTATCTTCATTACCAAATTCAAAAAGATCTCGCCAATAAGGGCGATGATCGTGGCCCGATATATGATTTACATGATAAAATGCGGAAATCTGCATGCTGTCTGTGATTGGGCAAAACCATGTGTGTCTGACTTCTTCGCTTAGAACTGGTCTTTTTACTATAGTAGTTAAATCTTCGCCTAAGTCCTCCACTATCCACCTTGCTATAGGCCCATTAAAAGCGGCGCGATAAAGAGAATTGAATTCTTTGCTCCCAACAAAAAATATCTTCAGAATAAGCTTAAAAAGTATCTGTTGTTCAAAATCGCTTTTGACGTTGTTCAGCCATCGTACTAGTCGATTGAGGAAATCCGGATATTCCGCAATTGCAGGTTGATATTCAGCAAATCTCTTTTCAGCCAAATACTCAATCTGTTGTTTAAGAAAAATGAATTCATCCTTCAGATCCGGCCAACGGTTAATCTTTTCTGTTATTGTCTCCATAGGCTTAACCTCTAAAAAAAATATCTCTCAGATGCTCTCCTACAATTCTCGAGAGGGGTGGGGGAACAGCATTCCCGATAAGTTCATATTGTTTTTGCTTTGTACAAGGAAAGATGAAATTGTCTGGGAAACCTTGTATACGGGCGGCCTCCCGTGTCGAAAACCCTCTATGTTCCTCGGGATGAAGAAAATAACGGGGATCCCCAAAGCGGGTATCCACCGCGTATGAAGGTTTTTCCCAGTCCAGACGCCTGAATTTACCATTAAAAGTATGGGACAAGTCATAATAATACTTACCCACCTTCCTTAAATAGTTCTTTTGTCTAAGAGATTCAAAATATGAACGAGTGGCATAACCAAGTATCGAAGAAATCCTTGAGATTAAAACAGGGTCTGCATCGCCAAATGCACGCCTACGCTCTCGTCTTCTTACTACCATTATAGTTTCGAGGATTTTGCGCTCCCTTGTAGTTGTCTTGCCGAATACTTCGGGGATGTCCCATGTGTGCACAGCATTTGGTCCGCCTCTCACATTGCATAGTTTTTCGCCCTGCCCAATTCTTTCGGCTATTTTATAATATTTACTGCTTTTGTTTAAAAACACTGGGGCATGATCTTTAGAGTTTTCAACCCCTTCTAATGCGGTTCGTAATGATACCTTGCCGATGGGTTCTATCCCAATTCCATTTATTTCGTATTCCTTTTTCCACGCAATTATCAAGCGCCTTTTTCTCAACTGCGGGACACTATATTCGTCGGCATTAAAAACTAACTCGGTTGTATAGTATCCGTTATTATAGAACATACTATTTAAAGTATCCCAAAACTCCTTGTGCTTACCGGAAGCTACACCATTCACATTTTCAACAACTACAACTTTCGGATTTAGTGCTTTTGCAAGGTGAAATGGTGTGTATAGTAAGAAATTTCTTCGATCATCAATTAATCGTTTGCCTGCTGTAGAGAAGCCTTGGCAAGGTGGCCCTGCTATCAGAAGATCAATATCGTAATGACAGTTCTCAGGAAGGAAATTTGTGGACAAGTCTAATATCACACCTAAATCACCAAAATTTTTTCTATGAACCTTTATTGCATTCTTGTCAATATCATACGCAGCGACACACCTAAACCCAGCTTCGGTGAATCCGAGATCCATACCACCACAACCACAGAATAAACTCACGTATTTAGGTTTATCGGCCATTAGTAACCCATTACTTTGGTTGATAAAATTATTTTTTTGTATATTATTTTTGTATAAAGGTTGTTATATGTGGGTTGCTGAATTGTCAGGCAATCATAACACTATGATTTATGGCTCTTCAAGTCGTCGCTACATTATATAAATTAGGTGTTGATATTATTTCATGATTGCTGGATAAGTAATCAATTAGTAAAAATCTTAGGGTCTTTATAATGTGACCGTTGGTTAAACTGCTTAAAGAATTATTATAACTATAATGATAGGAAGCTGTAAAAGTCAAGTACTTTTCGAACAGTTCGCCCTCTCGTACTATTAAAACTTAATGCGGTTACATAGCAAGTTCTTTGTTGCCTTTTTTCAAGGTCCAAAAGTCTCTATAAACCGGCGTCCCATTTTTAGATGTCCGAGTGGTAGCCCACCAGAAGCCTCTATCCTCCAGTGGGCATATCATTCATCTATCTACAGGCATCAGCTACCACCACTTCCGCTATTCTGCTGCTGTACCAGCCTGTCCTTATTGCCTGTTCATTCCTGTATTGGTCACCACTTTACTGGCTGCTCCGGTAGGGATATGCTGACTCTACTGACCCATTTAACACAATTTTGAAGTTTTTTTATAAAGAAAATTCATATAGAAAAAAGCGAAATTAGCCTCAAATGAGTCAGTTTTGCTAAAATGAGTCAGCCTACCTGGTCTGGAAGAAATTCCTCTACCAAGCTTATACCCTTCCATCCTTTAGCACCACTGTTCCCTATACGGGCCTGAACATAGCCTTTCTCCCTTAGCCGTCTGCTAAAGGCATTCTTTTTTAGCGGATAATCCCCGTTCTCATCACACCAGTTTTTATATGCCTGATAGAGATCCCTGAACAATACCCTGCTACCGGGGCTTTCTATACAGCATTCATTGATAAAGTCACTGATGATATCCATCTCGTTTTTATATTCATCCGTAGCGGCGGAAACTTCCTGAGGTATTCCCAGGCCGCTATTCTGCCACTCCATACATCCCTGTATCGCCCAGGAGAGGATACCAGAGAGTTCATCCCGGAGCTTGTCCAACAGCTTGCCGTCTCTTTCATTTTCCGGGATGGTTACTTCAAAAGGCACCAGCTTGATCCTGCGCCAGATAGCATAGTCCGTGCCCTTAATAACCGGCTTGTGGTTGGTGCCCAGGAAAATTTTATAAGTAGGCTCGAAATCAAACCACTCCTGATGGAGGAACCTGGCTGAAATTATATCGCCGCCTGTCATCTGTTTGATAAGGCTCTCGGCAAGCCGCTGTTCGGCTTCGGCCTCGGATGCGGTAATAAACCTGGAACCTTTCAGCCTGGCGATGTCGTTGGGAATAGCGCCTTTTTGTTTAACCAGGAGGGTTTCGGTAGCTGTTTGCTGGCCGTAATCCCCCATTAGCATATCGATTGTCCTGAGAAACGTTGATTTTCCGTTGGCACCGGAGCCGAAAAAGATAAACAGGCACTGCTCAGAGACATCACCTGTTAAGGAATAGCCCACAGCACGCTTTAAAAATTCAATAAGGTTGGCGTTTTTGTCCATGATCCGGTTTAAAAAACTCATCCACTGCGGGCACTTGGCATACGGGTCAAAATGAATTTTTGCCAGCTTGGTGATGTAATTTTCTTTCCGGTGGGGGAAAAGCCTGCCGGTACGAAGATCCAGGGTACCGTTCAAACAGTTGAATAAAAACCTGTCGCAATCAAATTCATCCGGCTTGATGGCCACCTGGTTATCACTTTGTGCCAGGGAAACCATGGAACGAATCCGACTTTCGGATTCTGAAGATACCGCATGCTTGGCAAGGGCCTGGCGTTTACTGTCATCCTCGGTCTTTTTGGCCTCATGATAAATTAGGCGTACTGTTTGCTTGGCAAATTCCCTGATCCGGTTGGTTTCATCCGGGCACCACCTGCAGCCGTCCCAGATAAACCAGGTCTTCCAGGCATGGCAGTAGCGGATCTTATCACCGAAATGATATACAAGCCGCTCTGCGTTGCCTAGATCCGTGCGGTTAAATTCCGGCTGTTGGGTTGATGTTTCCGGTTTTTCCTGCCGGGAGTTGCCAGAGGTTTCAATGGCCTTCTGAATGGTTGTCTGACCATAAGTGCTTCCGTCACTGTAATGGGCCTCGTCCCACTTGGGCCGGTACAGGCCTGAGTTGCGAAAAAGCTTGTCAATAGCCTCAGGATTTTTGCCTGAATAATGAGTAAGAAGCTGGCACAAAGCCAGGTCGGCCTCACTCTGTGAATGATAATCCTGGTAATTGCCATCCCAAAGAGCTTTAAACTTTTCAGTATCGCCTGCAGGCATGGATTTTTCAGTGCCGTTGTTATTCCCGGTGTCATTTGTTTGTGGAGAAAGGAGCTTGTCATACAACAAATTTATCGCATCCTCTCTTTCGGCTATCTGTTTCGGTGTATTTGCCATCCTGTTGCCGGTGATGGTGAAAAACCGCGCCTTGTCATAAACCTCTATTTTGTCCTTGCGCAGGCCTCTTCCGGGGAGTTTTCCCTTCACTATGATATGAAGCCCCCTGCCAGACGGGCTAATTTCAGTGTAGCTGTTAAAACTTTTCACCAGGGTTTCCATTTCCGGGCTAAGGCCGTCATCAAGACAATCATCCAGGTCAATGCCCAGATAAGGATCGGTTTCGGAAAATACAAACCCGATGCCGTCAAGATCATTGTCCCGGTAATGTTTAAACGCCTTGGCAAAACTGCTCCAGGTATCCGGGGTATTGGTTTTTGCGTAAAGGCCGGTATTCGGGTCTATGGGCCTTTTGACAACTTTTCCGTTTTCTTTATATTCACCCTTCCAGGCTATCCACTGCTCTTTATTCAGCAGTTCCTGGGGGATCTCCTTTAAATTAACCTCTTGAGTTATAGATGTTTGTTTCATGGTTCATATTTCCTCCTTTTTCTTTCTTTGTGGCTCGCTGGCCGTATTGCTTTTGTGAAAAGCCCGCTACCCTGTCCGATAGCGGGCTTCCTTGTTTTTATTCCTTATTGTTGTATTTCCGCATCTCAGATGCCAGGCTGTAGAGGTTAAATGTCAGCAGATCAATCAAACAGCGGCTGAACTCTTCATGATAAAGCTGGCAGCCGGTTTCCAGGCATTCTCCTTCAACGAAAGGGCAGATTTTTTTCTGCCGTGAATTTTTCTTTTTAACTGCCATTGCTCTCACCTCCCTTGTCCATATTTGCGAGCTGTAGCGCCCTGCGTAACTGATAACCATAGTCCCGGTACTGCTTTACAGCCTTGAGGAATTCAATTTGTTCCTCTGAATACCGGCGATAAGATCTGCCTCCGCAGACAACTCTTTCAGGCTGGGGAATATAGGCCTTCTCTTCCCAGAACCTTAACTGCTTTTCAGTAATGCCGGTTAGTTTCGCGACATCACCGATGGAATATGTTTTTTCCATTTAAACCACCCCCTGTGAATTTTTTTGAGGGAGTAAAAAAAATTGTCCCTCTACTCACAGAGAGGTTAGTTTATTCTGGGAGGTGAAATATGAATTTTGGGAGGGGTATGGCTATGGGAGCTGGGGGTTTATGGGTCTGTGAAATCATTGATGTGGGATGGTTTAGGAGTATGCAATGGGATAAAGCTCAATGAATTTCCCAATAACCTTAATCAACACTTTTCACGCCAGAACCTCCGCAGAAATCGATGCGCCTAACTCCAGCGGGGGCAAGAAGGTTTTCAATCCAAACTACAGGCTGGCCGCGTTCATTGCACAACGTGAAGAATCCCCTTTGTTTTGCCCGGGTAAAGGCCACGAAGAATGAGTTTAGCTCCTCCATACGGTCTGGCCTGAGGCTCCACCAAGTTTGATTGTCGAGACCATAGAAGATGATGGTATGAAATTCGAGGCCCTTGCTCTTATGGATTGTCATGAGCGCTGTATGATTTAGCCCCTCGAATTTGTCAAGAGCATCTGACCATGTTTCAGCGTCCTCGAGGCACTCCCGAAGGAGCAACAAGAACCCTTTCCAAATGCGATCAAAATCAGTCTGACGCTGGTAGGCAGGAAATGCTCGGCGCAGAACCTGAGTCCCGACAAAATCGAGGGCCGCTCCTGCGGATCCAGTTTCAGAGTTCGGTATGGGATCAAGGCTCCGCAATTTCCGTCGAAACTTACGGACAAACTTTTCAAGACGCTGCTGCAATCGTCTCAACCCTGCTTCATCGGAGGAATTAACGGCTTCGAGAAACTGTAAGTCGCGCAGGGCGGCGTTCCAGTTTTCAGGGCTTTTTTCTGTCGCTCCAAGCCGCAAGAGGCGCATGAGTATCTGCGTCAGATCCTCACTAAGTAAATCCTGTATCGCGATGTCCCCCACATTGCGGGCTACGTTTCGTAGCCTGAGACCATGCGCTTCGAATGCAGGCGAAAGCTGGCTTTCCACTACATCAGCACGCATACGCACAAGTATTGCTACATCATGCTGCTCAATATTTTCTGCCTGCACCTCGCGCTCAATCCACTGCGCGAGGCAATTGCTTTCCTCATTTTCCCCCGCAAACTCCCAGATCGCTGCAACGTCACCGTCAACCAATCGTTCGACGCGGGCTTCGGGTTCCTCTACTGTGGAATCGATCCTGGTAGCGATGACGTGCTGAATCCTGACAAGATCCTCATGCGAACGCCAGTTGGAGACCAACGAGATCCGTTTCGCACCGAACTGCCGCTCGAACTGGTCGAAAGCGTCTGGCATTGCACCTGCCCATACCATAATGCGCTGTTTGTCATCCCCTACGGCTGTAAAGATGGCGTCGCTTCCATCAAACGCGGTACGAAGAAGTTGAAATTGGGAAAAGGTTGTGTCCTGAAACTCATCGAGAAACACGATAGAATATGTGAGACGCAAGGCTTTGAGGATTTCCGGGTTCTCCCGAAGCAGCAATTCAACAAGCCGATTAAGCATTGGAAACGACAGAGATACATAGGTGTAGTCGTTATATTGGGACTGCCAATATAGCGCGACTGCACGTTGAAGTTCCGGTCCATTATCCGCCACTGGTAATTGTATCCTGGCTATCGCACGCTCAAGCTGCTGAGCGTTAACTCCTCGAATGTTATAAGTATCCAAAAAATATTCGTATTCCAGCCTACGCGGCATTACGATTCGATAGTTAGCTGGAGGTCTATAGGGTTCTGGAATCGCCGCGCGAAATCGGTCCACCAGGCTTTTCGAGAATGCATCGAAGGTATAGGAATCGAACCGCCGAGCTTGCTCAGCTGGACAACGCTTTGCTACCCGTTCTGCAAGATTGTAGGCTGCATCGCGCTTGAAACTTATGGCAAGTATGCGTTTCGGCGTAGAGCACAAACCGGTCTGGAGAAGATAGGTTGCCTTTTGCGCCAAAAACTCAGTTTTTCCCGCACCCGCCCCCGCAGTAACAAGGACACTTTGCGCCGTCTGCCGTAAGGCGGCCCATGCACGCGGTTCAAGCTCAGTAACTCCCTGAGGTTCCCATTCATCTGGGCGCAGGAGGCTCATTCATTGTTCTCCTCTAAGTCGAGCTTTTTCTTCAAATGCTCGATTAACGCTACCAGCTCAGGAGGGGCATTTTTGGCTAGGTCATCATCTTCAACGCGGGCGAGCGCAGCGATATGCATATCCGGCTTGCTCCGGTTCAGAAACAAATACGGATACCACTTGAACTCCTCTTTGTAGTCTTCATCGTACAGCTCGGGATCACCGTTGGTTTTCAAAGTTACCTTTTTTTTGTCATCAATCGCATCGGCGCCGCCCCGCGGCCCCCGACCTCCGGGGTGTGGGCGTTGATAGGCGCCTGGAAAAGCATGGAGCATCGCAAAATCGATATCAAGCGGAAATGAGAAGAATATTCCTTCCTGCCTCAGGGCCTTTAACCAATCATTGTCCTCGTCTTCATCCATTAGTTCATAGTCATCTATGGCATCCACTCCGTCAGGATCGATTTTGCCAGCTTCGACTATCGCGTTATCACCGAGATCATTATCAAACTCTTTCAGCTTGGCGACCAAATCGGCGATCAGGGCCCCGCCACCGTGCGCTCTTCCAAGGTCAAGGTCAAGCAGGGTCGCGTGTGGGATACCGAGACTGTTGAGAAGCCTCCAGAAATGGCTGACATATCTTCCACCCAAAGGCACAATCGGCACGAAGGATGGATCAAGTTGAATGCCCATGGCTTGAGCAATCCTTGGAATTACAAGGCGCTCGGAGTCTCCCTCGCCAAGAATCACGAAACGAGCGAAGTAAAGTTCCGGGTAGGCCCTGACGGCAAGTCGGACATATTGGCTGGCTTCTATGTCGTCTTTCGGTAGCTTGAGTCGTTTGACAAAAGCACGCCGCGTATCTCGTTTGAGCCGAAAATAACGCACCTCCTTTGGCTCTATGCGGCTGAGAATCGCAGGAGAATGACTTGATAGAGCAACTTGCGCAGATGACATTGCGCCAACTTCCCGGACTTGCGAGAGGATGCGGGAGAGAAAGAAGGGCGAAAGGCTATTTTCGGGTTCTTCTATCGCAAGCAATGTGAGGCTTGTACGCCGTAACTTCTCTTGATCGAATGCACTCTCCTCGGAAGGCTGTGCGAACAAGTCCTTCTCGACCTCCAATGTAGCTGCCGTGAGCGCGATATGGAAAAGCGAGCGCTGACCATCGCTGAGATCCGAGAGCTCGCGCTCCTGGTTTGCCTCGTCGGGAAAAAAGGCGAATTCTGCCTTTCGGACCAGTTCTTCAAATCGACTTTCGATAAGGCGTAGGAACGGCGTGGAATCCGTATCCGCTTCGTGGACCTGCTTCCATCGCCTGGAAAGGCGTTCACTTACAAAACGAGTGGGATCCTCGCGCCAGAACTGTCGCTGAATCTCTTGGGCGGTTTCCTCGCTGCGGTCCCTAAACTGATCGGACCATTTTGCGGCCTGCCACAGACGACCCTTGAGCAAAGCGTTCACCTTCCCCGCAGCATCACGGGTAGCCGGGACATAAATAAGCTGGATGGCGCCTCGTTCCATGGCCTGTACTCGATTGCAATCGTCCCACTCGAAATCGTCATCGAGCGTAGTTATCCACCTTAAATCTTCCTCAATGTTGCCTTCCGGCGTGCCATCGTCGGTCCAAGTTGCTTGCAGCCGCATTCTTGCCTTAAGCGTTGAGCCTGGAGCGGAAGCAGCCATCTGTCGAAAAAATTCTGGAACCGCTTCTTCGGCTGCATCTTCATCCAACCATTTCAGCTCCGGAAAAGAGAAGAGAACCTCGATCGACAGGGTTGTCCCCGACTGAAGATCCTGCTGATTGACTGGTAGATGAAAGTCCTGACGTCGCACTCTTCGCTGCGAAGGCGTAATACCAAAAAGACGAGATAATGCTTGGAAGACGGCTGTTTTACCGCTGCCATTGTTACCAACGAACGCAGTGACACAATTTTCCATTTTGATCTTACACCATCCCGGCCCAAAGCAGCGAAAATTCTTTATTAAAACCTTCTCGATTTTCATTATTCAAAGCCCTCAACCTTCCTATTCCAATTAGAAGCGGAGATGCAGGAGGAATTTGGTTAACTCCATGCTTGCAAAGCCGCAGGTATAACCTGGCCGAATTCGCTATAACATGCAGAGTCGGCCCTTGGCGAGAAATGCTCAATATGATCCTCTTCTTGGTTAATAATGGCTCCTTGTCGTCCCAGCGCCAGCGGAGTGACCGTCAGGTGAACCGCCTTGTTCTCTGGGCATACTATTTAGGCTTCCAATACGGGAGCCGTGACTGCCCTGGATTATCAACTACGATTGCCACGCTCTGTTCAGCGCGTGTCACTGCTACATAAAATTTCGCTGCCGGAATCGGATTCAAATAGATACCAGATTGCAAAAATTGCCTAATACCTGCTGTTGGTACAATAAGTACCCTTTTGCAAGATGTGCCCTTTGCAAGCCGGAAATTCGTGTAATTAAGATCGAAAGCTTTTCCAGAGTTAGCACTATCCCTAAGGCACTTTGGTCGGAAACGGTCCACATACTCTTGAACATGTTCTTGCCTTAATAGGAAAACACCATCATGATCAGTTATTCTTTTGTTTACTGACTCAGTGGGAGGAAACGACCAACTTGAATTGAAAATAGTATCAGAAAACTCAGCTATTTTGGGGTGGCAACGCCAGGTAGTTGTGCAATAAGAAACATTAAGTATCCCGCGTACCTCGCGTTCTCGGAACCACTTTAAAGCGTCAGCATAAGCGTACTTCTTGTTCTTCGGGCTGCGAGGATTAGTGGAAAGCACCGCCTGCCTTATGTCACCGACCATTCTAACTTCAAGCGAGGAATTAAGAAGTATGTCAATAATCTCCCAATCATGACTACTGAGGTCCTGAATCTCATCGATCAGGATTAAGTCGTAAATACATTCCAGTCGACGCAATAGTGCGCCATGGGATGCTTCTACCAGCTCATGTGATAAACGAGCCAGTTCACATGCGTATGCTGATCCACTTTGGTCAAGAAAACGCCGTAATCCCTTAGCCATTCTGTATGGTCGGCCATCAAAATTAAAGCCATGAATCCTCTCTCCTGTGAATTTAAAGGGTAGGAACGGGCGGGCGAAATCCCGCAATAGAAACATGAACCAACCCATTACCAAAATGCCAGAGTGATCACCTGCATCTTTAGCAATACGATTGCGCAGTTCAGCTTGGTTATTTTGAGTGAACGTCACTACCAAAGCTCTATAGTCCTTTTGTAGCGATGCACAGTGCTCCACGATGCTTTGGGTCTTACCTGACCCTGCTACTGCAATTTTAAGATAATTAGCCATGGTTCAGCCATGTATAAAAGAAGTTGCGTCGAGCATGTATTGTGGTGGAATAATAGATTTTTGAGCACTTGCAATACGAAGAGCAGCCTCTGTCTTCTCTCGCTTCATCCAAGTTGACAGGTTGGCATTTTCGCTGATACCAAGAACCTCCCTAAGCGCCATCTCTCCGTTATAAAACAATAATTGAGGCTCGAGAGTCCCGCCGTGGTCCTTCTTACCAATGAAAAACTCCCGTCTTCCTTCTACCAGAAACTCCTCAAGCGGTTTAGTCAACTCGTCTGGTTCAGCACCGTCATTGTCGCGTATAGCAGCCACATACTTATCGAGAGCTGCGCATAGTTCCAGACACCGATGAAATGACAGGCCATGCAAGCTGATCACGTCAATTCCCAATTCCATCGGTCGATAACCATATTTATCTCGAAAAATGCGCTCGAAGATAATCTCATCTGAAGGGCCTTCGACAAGAACAATCTTGTTCGAAAGAACCATTCGAAGGGTATCGTATCCTGGAAGCTTCTGAAAGTACCTAACTGTACTCTCTTCCATTTCATCGATTTTATACGGATTACTGCCGCCGAGAAGATGGAGGCTATTTAAACCCATGCGGTTAATAACAAAAGAACTATGAGTAGTAATAAATAACTGTTGATGCTCCCCTGCGAGTGACTCCATACGTTGTAGGAGAGTTGTGAGACTAGTATAAGTTAGGTGATTCTCAGGCTCTTCTATCATTACAAAAGCTGCGCTCTCAGAATGACGGCTCATTGCCAATGAGATCTTTATTGCAGCTTGCTGCCCCTGCCCCGCCATTGAGAAAGGCACATTGTTGACATGCGGAGTTACTGCACCTTCCCATGAAGTACGTGCGCTTTGATCCATGGATAGTGAAATAGGCTGATCATGCAGTGATGCATGCATTTCTGCCATCCGGTCGTTGACACTCTTAAGAACGCTATTTGATAATGACGCTTTGATTTCACGATATGCAACTGAAATCGCTGCGCGCTCTGCGGGCTTAAGGCCATCATTGAGAATATAACGCATATGATAATCGACACCTGTGGTAGATCTTACCGTTCTTGAGTCTATAATTGCAGTCGCTAAATGCTTTGGACGGCTTGTGATTACAGTATCAGCGAATGAGCGCCAATCGATCTTATAATATTCTACAGGAAGGAGGTTCGAAGGGCGCTTTGCCCACTCTTCAAGCTCGTCAGCATACTCTGGATCGGGAAACACTCGCATTGCAGTGCCTGGGCAAGCATTCGTCGGAACATCAGAATTAATTGCCCCACACAACTGTTGCAGTTCATCACAATCCTCAAAAAACAACTCGATGCAGATCTCGGGCCAAGTTACGCGCTTACCGGCGGTACGACTTCGGACGAACTTTTCTACTATTTCGATGTTGAACCAATAAGGGTTAAGTTCTTCAGCTGCTGTACGTCCGTTAATACGCCCAGTAAGTGCAAGAGCGATTGCTTCCGTCAGAGTCGATTTGCCGCTTTCATTCGAGCCAACGATGAGGTTGAGGCGGGGATTTGGCCTAAATGTGAAATTTTTGTACTTGCGATAACCTTGTATTTTAACCTTTGTTATCAAAGCTCACCCCATTGTTGCATTGACTTTCTTATGGAATTAGTTAAATGTCATGCCAAAAATGCCCAACGGCTAAGTTGAGCGGCCGCTGGATGCAGTGCGAAACGGCGCTTTCAGCGGTCCGCTTGAACGATTAGTTAAGAGCTTGTTCTTTCGCCTCTTCCCGTACGTTCTATAGAATACTGATCCCTAGAGATTTGCATCTGAATCACTGGAAAGCCCTTCTTCGACGCAATATCTTTTATTCGTTTCACGTCTTCTTCTGACATTTTGGCGCCCAAGTACACCGCGCCAGGACAACCTACATGATAGACTTGCCCCTTCGTCTCATCTCCAATCGGCAGAACGAATCTCCATTCCCTTTCGTAGGACCAGTCGTTGGCTTTATGGGTAGCAGCCATCACGCCAAAGAGGTTATTGAAGTCCTGTCCTTGAATTGATTGAATTATGTGTTGGGTAGCATCAAAAAGCTCGTTCTCATAGATGACCGGATACAAGACCCTCCTAAGTTTTCCTCTTGGCGGCCAGCGGTTGACATCATACTCTATACAAAAACCTGTATGTTTATTCGCGTAATGCGCCCACATTACGGGTGAGTCCTTGCGCTCACTAAATGAACACACTTTCGTTCCAGTTTGTGCGTCCCGATTAATCTTCTGAAATTGCTCGACATTTATTTCTCGGAAAGCTTCCATCAACAATTCAACAGCGTCATCATGTTTTTTAAGTTTTTGGCCGTCGTGTTTTTCCAGAAGCGCGTAGGCAAACGTTCGGAGTGGGTCATTTGAGGCTTTTGCTTCTTCAATTTCTTCAACACTAAGATTTTCTTCGACGTGCGTTTTCTTAAGAACTTCATCTATAGAAGTTGGTCTCATAGCGCGGCTTAAGGCCTCAAAGTCGACTTTGGTGCAGCACTCAAAAGGATCGTTGTAATAGGCTGCCGAACTAAGCCATACCGTGTCCTCGTCAAGATTCTTTAATGAATACTCATCTACCTTTCTGAACCTGTAGATGCGTGAGGGAAGATGTGCCTCCTTGAGCTCCATAGCGCGCTCAATTCCGGAGCGCGTTATGGTCGGAGCTTCCATTATCCCCATAAAATCATCTTTCCACATAGCCTAATACCCAAGTCCTTTTAAAAAGAAATATACTTCGCCCTTTGCTTCATATTACCAAACACCAAGCGCGTGCTTTCTGTATAATTCAAACTGGTTATTTAGCATTGCCAAGGGGCAATATATCATTTTTCCAATCCCTCAAGAAACTTCTTCAACTCATAGATACTGAAAATCTCATCAATCGCACTCATCGGTATCTGATTTATATAGTGGTTCAGTTTGCCAATGTCTACGTTCAAAGGTCCACCCTCAGCTGATATCTGATATTTGGCATGAAACACCAGCTCATTCATAGACCCCAGGACACTGCGATTATTGGTTTTGGTGAATTCAATATTACGGTTGTCTTCAAGGAAAAATTCAATATGTTTCTGCGGGAGCCCCTCTGCTAACAGGCTTTTAAAAAGTCTTTGCCTGAAAATCTCTTCGAAATTTTGAAAGTCAGGCTTTGTCAGTCCGGGAACGATAAAGGAGTACAATGTTCTGTCGTGACTGAAGATAGCGCATTTTCTGCGCTCAACCAGAAAAATATTGGCATGCCAGCTATTCAGGTCATTAGGCGTTTGTGAGAGCTCGCCATTTTTGGCCTTTAATTCTGACAGCAGTTTTTTAGTGCACCGGATTATTGCCATAATCGGGAATTCCTGAATTGGATTCATTTCCTATTCCGCCCGATTAAGCCGCCTTCTCAGTTTTCCGGACCATTTAAAAGTTACCACTCTCCGGGCATCCAAAAACATATCATCATCGGTTGCCGGGTTTCTTCCTCTCCTGGGGCCCTTATTTTTGACCTGAAATTTCCCGAACCCGGAGACAAGAACGTCTTCACCGTTTTCAAGGCTGTTTTTTATAATTTCCAGGAGGATTTTGAAATATTCAGCAGATTCTTTCTTGGAAAATCCAAGCTCTGTGATTTGCGCGATAATTTCATTTTTTGTCAGGGTCATACGGTCTCCTGGTATGAATGGTGAACTTTTATCGGTTTCCTGGAAATGTTTGACAGGGTTTGTTATCACCTCATGGTTTTCATACCGTGTTAAGAACGAAGATTTTCTTTCGAAGAATCAGCAATAACCGGGACAACAAAAATATGTAGATTGTCTTCATGATACAGATATCCCGGAACTTGTCAATTAAAACTTGATTTTATAGGGGTTTATGAGGCACAAAGGAAAATACAGGATGGCTTTTCATCCGGTTTGGAGGGCTGGTAACTGGTCTGGTAGAATCCTGGTACTTTTTTTAAAAATTAGCTGAATTTTTTGAACTCATTGAACCTATTGAAGGAAAGAAAAATCTGTATAATTGGCTGATTTTAAAGGTAAAGCCACGCGTATCAATGTTTCTGGTAGAATGGGCCCGGGAAAATTCGACTCCCGCCGCCTCCACCATTTAGAAAAGACAAACCCGTCTCTCCGGGGTCATTCTCCGGGGTGACGGGTTTTCTTTTTCCCCTTGTATTAAAAGGGTTTCGGCCGTTTTGACATCTTTCCGGGACCTCTCTCCAGCCACCCGATTCTCTCCATTCTCCCCACGTTCGTTCTCTGTTTGGGCCGGTATTCTCTGTTTTCTTCGGACAGGGTCCGACGAGCGTCCGGTTACAGATATCCTTTCAGATTAAGCTTTTATCCAAATGACGGTATTTTGGGGTTGTGCTAAGATATCAAATGGTCGGGTCAAACCACCCGTTTTCACAAACTAAAAGTCTTTCGCAGGTTTCGGGAAGTGATATTTATTCGGATTTCCAGTGCCCCGGAATCAATCATCATCCCCCCTCAGGTCGGTTATAGCCGTCTTTCACGGCCTGTTCCATGGCCGCCAGTTCTTCATCGGTCAGGAAATCAAAGTGAGCGGATCTTTTTCTTGCGGAAATGCTGCCGTTGTTCTGCAGGCACAACTGGATGAACAAGTCGATCAGGCGGTCAGGCATATCAATGATATCCTGTATCGCCTTCTTTGTATTGTCGTAGTTGGCCAGAAAGCTGAGTTCTTCCACAAGCTCTTCTTCAATCGTTTTGGTTACAAACTCGTACAAGGCTTCTGACTGAGCTGTCATATCCATATACTGATACCAGCATGCAGTATCGTTCTCGACGGTCATTTGTCCCATTTCGTCCAGCTGATAATCGATGAGTTGAAGCAATGGCCGGGAGAAGGCTTCCAGTGATGCATCGTAATCTGCCGGATTTTTGAGCATGACAGCTGAAACCGGGAACATCAGCCCGCGTGGCACCAATTCCTGCAACGACAGGATGTTGTGTATCAGAAACCGATGGATTCGTCCGTTCCCATCCTCAAATGGATGCAAGAACACAAAGCCATAGGCGATAGCCGCTGCATGAATGACCGGGGATACATTTCCCGCTTTCATCCGCTTATGGCAATCGATTAAGCCCTCCATCAGACTTTGCAGATCATCAGGTTTTGGACAAATGAAATGTATGATCTCCTTTTGATAGGCAACCGTCTGTCCGACATAATTCTGACTCACCCGAAAGTCGCTATCCTTGAAACGTGGATCAACGATGCGGTTCTGCAGCTCTATCAATCTTTCCTTTTCACAGAAGTCTTCCTTTTCAGCAAGCTTCAGCGATGTGATGAATTTTTCAGTTCTGGAGGCGTTGGGCTTGATATGCTCAATTTCAAAGGATGACTTTGTTTCCTTGTTGTAGAGGTAGCTCAGTGCCCGGCGAAGCAGTTCCGGTGGATATGCGGTGACGATATCCTCGCACCTTTTGCGCAGGTCGGATGAATCCAGTTTGGCAAGCTTTTCGGTTCGTCTTACGACAGGACAAAACGATTTGGGACCAAGGAGGTTATTCACAATGCGGTGGCGTGAAGATTTCTCCCCGTTCTGAACGGTGTAATAATCTTTGGCCTCCAATGCATCGACATAATTTCCGGAATTCAGGTCATCGACGGGCAGTTGCGTTCCGGTCAGAAGCTCATAGAAGAACCAGATTCTCCGAGCATACTTTCCGGTAGGTTTGGATTTGATGTACTCGGTGAGCTCATCCTGAGAAACCTTTTCGAAGATTCGAGCCAGCAGGCCCAGATTGACCCCGTCATATTTCAGCGCGAATTCAAGATGATCACCGACCTTTTCCCCGGGCCAATATTGGGCCCTGAAAACTTCTTCAACAAACCCATCCTGAATTTTTGAATAGTGAGTGCCCGTAGTGGAAACCGACGAACTGTGCCAGTTAGGCATACCTGCGATTGCAAATTTTTCCAGCAAGTATGCGTAACCTGCCAGTCGAAAATCAAAAACGTTTATTTCCATGGGCAAACCTCACAAAATTATTATTTCCCTGAAAATATAGTTACATAGCTTGAATTGTCAACAAAAATAATTATAATTAGCTTGTCATCAGAAAAAATAATTACATCATCAGGTGGTGCGGTTGAAATTTGGGATATCTCTGTAAAAATCATTATTCCGCTGCGAAAACAATTATAAATCGGCCACTGGCTGCAAAAACAATTACAAAGGCCGCCGGTGTAGAAAGATCTTTCTGCAATGCAGAATGTCCAAAGAGCACCTTTCTACAGCACAACTCACTGATATTTACGATGTTACGCGGCAAGCGCAGAAAGTGTAGAAAGGTTTCAAAGGTTACTCCCCCTTACTGTTCATTTTTTTCAAATAAAGAAGAGATTTTGAATCCTGATTATAGCAAAGAAAGCAGACAATGATAGATTAAAATGGCTGGTGTTGATCCCGCCAGGGTTCATATCAGGAAATTTTGAAACAGCAATCCCGGCGGATGCAGAACCCGTAAAATAACAGTTGATGAACGGCAAAAAAAGCTGCATACTGGCGTATGGCGGGCATTTACGCCGACACGGGCTGTAAGACCCCACTGGCCTCCACCCGGTGGCCAAACGCGGAAAGCAGGACTTCCGGAGCCGGGACGGCTTTCTCCTTTCCTTTTCTGGTTCGTGTGATGACTTAAGCGCAGCCTTTGCCGGGGGCGGCCGATAAGCCGCAGCCATCCTCGTTTCTGATAAACTGTTCAAACACGGCCCCTATTTCAGCTTTTACTTTATCGATGGCTTCTGCGGCCGCTGTATCGTCCATGGCATCACCGGCTTCCAGGCGGCTCAGGCTCTTTTCAAAGCAGCCGACCAGCAACTGGTTGATGGCCTGGTATAGGTCGGCGGCATTGGCCGGTTCCGTAAGCCTTCCCTGCCACACCTCATCGACTTTGACGAAAAAATAGTTGGTGACCCGGGCCATAATTGCCGACAGGCGGGCTACTTCCGGCACCTTGAAATCGGTTTCACTCTCATAGGTGGTGGCCTTGAGATTCAGCCGTCCCTGCTGCTGGAGATTGCGGTAGGCGGGGGTTCCCTGAAGCACAATCTGGGGGTGGTAAAGCACATTTGCGGTTATAAAGATATTTTTCAGGAGGTCATTGCGCCTGAGAAACTCAAAATTGGTTCGAATATCGGCCAGGGAGGAATCCGGCTCAAACATTATAAAGCCGACATTGGGCTCAATGCCGTTTTGGCGCAGGATTTGAAGCGCCCTCTCATTTTGCGCCACCGTGGTCAGCTTGTTAAGCCGCTTCAGGGATTCATCGCGGCCGCTTTCCAGCCCAACAAGGATTTGCTCCAGGCCGGCCTCCACCAGCGCAGAAATTGTCTGCTGGTGGATATCATTGACCCGGCCCTCAATGCCGAAGCAAATGTTTCTGTCCTTGAGCAGCGCCGCCAGCTTCAGTGAACGCCGCTGCCCCATCTGGCCCGGGCCGAAGAAGTTGGGGTCGGTGAAGTAGAACTTCTTTGATCCGTATTTGTCTATTATGCTGTCAATCTCCCGGATGATGCGCTCCGGACTTTTTGGACGCCAGCGGGAGTCATCCCCGTAATAGGGATTGATGTAGCAAAAGACGCACCTCCCGTAGCAGCCGCGGCTGCCCTCTATATTTACCTCGCCCATACGCATCATGGCCTCGGTGCGGACGGGGTCGGGCAGCGCATCCAGATCCGCTATCGGCTCACGGCGGAGCATGTTTATGCCTCCGCGGCTGTCCCGCCAGGCCATACCTGCCACCGGCTTTCCGGTTTCCAGCCACTCGGCGAAGGTTTGCTCCGGCTCACCCACCAGCAGCCCGTCAAACTCCGGGCAGAACGCCAGGATTTCCTGGCAGGCAAAGGTGGGGTAGTAGCCGTAGCCGACTATTTTATCTACCAGCCCTTTGCTCTTCAATCGCCTGATAAAGGTATACAGCTGCTGGTTGTCCTCCCAGTTATAGACCATATGGACACCCATCACTGCCGGCTTGAAAGATACGACTTTTTCATAAATATCATTGTAGTTCAGCCCGTCCAAAAACCCTTCAACGATGCTGATTTGGTGTCCCCGGCTTTGCAGCATCCCGGCAACAGAGCCGGTAATCAGGCTGGAAGCCAGCGGGGTGTTGGCGATGTCGTTGCAGCGGCATGAGGCAATCTGCCGCGGGTGCTCCAGAAGCAAAATTTTCATCTTAAGTTGTCACTTTCTGCCACATCAGCACATTCCTTGTGGCGTGCTCGATTTCCAGTTCATACCTGAGTGTCTGGTACTTGCCGGGATTGTAGTAGACCGGGTATAACAGGTCTGTATTTTCATCTATCTCGCCCTGGTCCCTGGCGATAGCTTCAATGGGTGTTCCCGGCATAATGCGGATATTGTTGAGCACAATGGCGCCCAGGTTTCGCTTTGGGGTGTGGATGGCGTATAGCCGCTCTATCAGCGCCTTGCCCTGTCGAATCGTCTCTTTGTTTTCACCAGGCACATTGGCCAGGAAGTGATAGACGGCCACTATATTGGTCTGTGCTGTCAGCTCTGCGGCCCTGATGATATCAGAGACTTCCAGCTTCTTTTCCAGCACCTTTAGCGAGCCTGTGCAGAGGCCGTCCGGGGAGAAAGAAAAGCAATTCAGGCCTGACTTTTCATAGAGCCTGACCTTTTCGGCGTCCAGTACATCTTCGCGGAAAAAGCCGGTCCAATTGATCTGCAATCCTCTTTTCAGAATCTCCTGGCAGATTTCCTCCAGATGGCCAACCGGCAGGTTGACCACCGGATCGTTGAAATGAAAAACGCGCAGGCCATATTTTTTTTGAAGCATTTCTATCTCGTCGACCACATCGGCCGGAGGTCGGCAGCGTACAGCCCTGCCCTGCAGCCGGGGATAGACGCAGTAGACGCAGCTTAAGGGGCAGCCCCGCTTGGTCTCTATGCCAAAGACCGGCGCGTAGCTGTTGATGCCGCCATACGTCTCAGGAGACAGCAGGCTGCGGTCAGGGACGATATAGTCTTCAAATCTGAAGTCCCTGGACGGCGGGTTGACCACCACCCGGCCATCCCGCCGGCTGCACAGGCCGGGCAGGTCGCCCGGCCGGTCAAAGCTGTCCAGGAGCCCGGGGAGAGAATGCTCGGCTTCCCCCTGTATACCATACCGGATTTCAGGAACCTCCTCCATAATACGCTGGGGAAAAAGCGAAAAACCGCTCCCGCCGGCTATGACAGGGGTGTCTGGCAGCAGTGCGTGTATCATTCGCACGGCCACCACAAAGGGCGGGAACAGGGAACTGGTCTTGTTGGCCAGCGGGTCTATATTCCGCAGCGATATTGCCGCCACATCCGGTCTTTGCGCCAGCAGCTTATCCTTTAAAGCGCCGTATGCATCGCTTTCTATGTTCATATCCACCATCGCCACCCGGTGTCCGGCCCGCGTCAGGTGTGTCGCCAGGGTGACAAGGCCGAGCGGATAGACACGCTCCGAGCTCGCACTCTCAACAGATGGTGCCTGTACCAAAAGAACTTTCATCTGCTACTCCACCAGCAGTAAGGCAAAATACTTTACATAATCATCATTATACCGCAGCGTCTTCAGGTTGAATCCGGCGTTTCTCACGGTCCCGAATACATCAATGCCCGATGACTCCATAGACGGCCGGGCGTTTTTGTGGTTGCGGCAGCCCGCCGATCCATCACAGTCGGCGCAGATGCTGCAGGGGCCGGCCCAGAGGCAGAAGGCTTTGTGGTAACCCTTTTTAAATGCCGTTTTCTCCGCCCGCAAAACCAACCGCTGAAAGTCGGCCGTTGGCGGACTGCCCTGAAGCAGCAGGCACTTTGTGTAATCTGCCAGCATCGCCCGGGTTTTTTCGGGCGCAATGCAGTTTGGCGGGCATTGGGGCAGGCCATAGTACTCACAGCCGAATTCACACTTAAGCCCTACCCACTCCGGCATCCGGATTGCTGGTGTGTCAACAGGCCTTACTTCCTGAAAACCCAATGCCCGGATTTGCGCTGTAAGCTGCTGAAACCGGCTGAGGCATAATTCATCAAGCCGCTGCTGCCGGGCGGCTACCAGGACGCCCGTATCAGAATCAAGGGAAACCAACTCGGTGACCTTCAGGCCGCTGGCCTCCAGCTTTTGCCGCAGCCAGGCAGCCTCATAGACGCGGCCATTATAGGTATTGGCCAGCATATTCAGATCTGAAAGAGTTGCTTTTTCGGGGTTATGTTCCATGAAAAAATCATGGATAAGCAGCAGACCGTCCTTGGCCAGGTGAGTCACCCCCTGGGAAATAAGATGGCCAACCTCGGCGTCACCAAAAGCGTGGACAATGTTGGAAAAAATGACCAACTGGTAGCGCTTGTGCGGCAGCTCCCAGGCGTCCAGTACATTGCCGGGCTGGTATACCATTCGGTCTGCGTAGGGCTGGCCGGCGTGCGTTTCCGCGGCTTGCCCCAGCACTGGCGCCATATCCAGCAGCGTGGCCGCGGCCTGGGAAAACTGCTCCAGGAACCCGACGGAGAAGGCGCCCAGGCCGGAGCCGACATCCAGGATATCGCCTGAAATCTCCATATTGGCAAAAAGCGGCAGGATCTGCTTGATTTTGTTTTTGGCAATGCAGTCCATGGCCCGGCTGTAGCGGTGCCGGCGCTCATCTACGGCTTCCGGAGGCTCGTTGGCCGGCGGCATCAGAACGCGCGTGCCTTTCTCCAGACACTGGTTCAGACTCTTCCAGCTTTCAGCCAGGTACTTGCGCCAGAGGATTGAGTCTCCCTGGTAATCGGCGGCATCCCGGACCAGGTACTTTTGGGAGAACTTGGTATTGGCAGCATAGCCATCAGCCAGAAAAATAAGCCCCAGCGCGGAAAGGGCCCGGAGGTAGCGTTTTGTGCTCTCCGGGTCCAGTCCCAGATCGAAGGCCAGTTCAGCCACCGGCCTTCCTTCAGCACCGATGCGGGTAAACAGTTCCTGCTCCACGGCCGTAAAGAGCAGCTCGGATCGCCAGTAACTTGTGGCCAGGTCTTCTATGTACTGTGGGTTCATATCCTGGGGGTCATGCACCTTTGTTTCTCCGCCTCAATATTGATGGCACCGTAAAAAGTCCAATATCTGCGTTACGCGCGATTCCTCAGAATTTCACGTACGGATAAGTACGCTGCATTCTTCGGCAATCGCGCAAGCCTTGATCTTGAACTTTTTACGGCGCCATCTGAAAACCGACTTTTACGAGTGTGTCAATATTTCAGCCAATAAAAAATCCCCAAACTTAAGATAGTGAGTTAGAATCTTTTCGGATCGTTTCCCCCAAATCCTTTTTTGATATCGGCTTGTACAGAAAAGCATTTATTCCCATGTCCTTAGCTTTCTGCTGGTTAAACCTTTCACTAAATCCAGTCAAATTAATTTTCTTCCATCACGTCCGTGAACCGGTCCTGGATCTTCATGGCCCCCAGAATGGCTTTGGCGCTCATGGTGCGCACGGGTTCCGGCGGCCATGGCAGGGCTTTGCGGTTCACAAAGAAAACCTCGGTGAGGTCCGTTTTTTTGCCCAGCACCATGTCGGCCAGGGTGCGGCCGTTTAAATGGGTAAGGCTTACTCCGTGGCCCATACACCCCAGACTATACAGCACCCTGTCATCTCCTATCCAGCCCATGGCCGGGGCCAGGTCCGGGGTTATGGAAACCGGTCCGCCCCATTGGTGGGTGAAGCGCACGTCCCTTAGCTGGGGAAAGATTTGCCGAACGTCTTTCTGAAGGCTTTGGAACGTGAGGGGACTCTGGTCCTTGTCCATATCCGCACCCCAGGCCAGGCCTGCGTCCCGGCCGCCCATGAGCAGGCGGTTATCCGCTGTCAGCCGGTAGTAGTGCACCAGATTCCGGGCGTCCTCTATTCCCTGCCGGTTTTGCCAGCCGATTTTTTCCATGATTTTTGGGGAAAGGGGCTCAGTGAGCACGATGTATGTCCACAAAGGCACCTGCTTGCGTTTGATCCGGGGCATGAAGTGGGACCATGCGTTGGCCGCCAGCACCACCTTGTCGGCCCGGACCCTGCCGCCGGGGGTCTCCAGAACGATTCTGCCGTTTTCCCGGGCCATGGAGCCCACCGGCGTGTTTTCAAAAACCGCCACCCCCTGGCCGGCAATGACATCCCGCCAGGCCCAGGAAAGCCTGGCCGGGTTGAGGATGCCGCATCGCGGCTCCCACCAGGCCCCCAGGTACATGGGGCTTTTGACCTGTTCCTGCACCTGATCCTTTTCCAGCCACTCAATACCGGTAAGGCCAAGAGAATGGGCCAGTTCGATTTCGTGCATTATACGTTTTTTGTAACCGGGAGAAGTGGCCACCCGCAGAAACCCCGGGTGCTCGTAGTCACAGTCCAGCCCCTGGGAGGCAATCAGTTCCCGGGTGGTGTCCACGGCGCGCTCCATATAAAGATGTGCTTCCCTGGCCGCAGACCTGCCGAACCGCAGTCTGGTTATACCCATGGTCAGGCCGAAAAGGGTCATGTTAAACCCGCCGTTTCTGCCGCTGGCCCCGTAGCCAATGATTTGCGCTTCCAGAAGCGCTACCCTGGCCCCGGGATCGTCCTTTTTTATATGATGGGCTGTGGAAAGGCCGGTGAACCCGCCGCCGACTATAGCCACATCCACATCCAGGTCCCGGCGCAGGGGCTCGCCCGGCGCGTAATCCCTGGTGGTCATCCAATAGCTTTTTTCCTCAAAAGCTTTCATAAGCCCCCCTCTTGCCGCGATGCGCGAACTGTCATTCATTCTTCTATCCAAACTATAAAGCGGCCAATCAGCCGCGCAGCTTTCCACCCAGGTGCCACTTCCCGTAACAATCCCGAATGCACACCCCGATCCTGTCTCCGCTTCATTCTAGAAAAACCAGCTTGTCCACACGTAACAACGGTCGGCCGGGGATTCTTCCACCGGCAGGCCCGGAAGTTTGAAGCCACCGAATTCAGTATCCGCCCCGCCCCAGTAGAGATTCAGCCCTGCGGTGAGCTGCAGGTTCTGCCCAATTTCCCATACCAGGCGGGGCTGGACCACCCCTGAAGGGTCCCGGGTGTTGATGATCAGGGTTGTATGCCAGTTCACCAGGGGATGAAGCTCAATCTGGAGATGGGCGTCAAAATAGGACCGGCCCAGGGTGAAGCGCTCGCCTCGGCGAAGACGTGCAATCAAATCTGCTTCATTCCATGATTCTTGGTAATCCTCCGTGCCCAGTCCGGTATAATAATACTCGATCCACCCGTACATGTTTTTGCCCCACCAGACCCAGGAATAGTCCAGGTTGGCACAAACACTGGCATATCCGTTTCGTTGATGGCCGTCATGGAGCCACGTATAGGTGGCATCCAGCCGCCAGGCCGCCCCGCCCGCATACCCGAGCAGCCCGAGCCCGGCCACCAGATCATGGTAATGTACGCCGGCCATCAGATCCATTTCCAGACCGCCCACATAGCGGTGGAGTTTTGCCGCGGCAGAGGACTGGTCCCATTCAACGTCTCCGCTTGCCGGATCCCTTCCGGGCACATAGAGCACCTGAATCTCTCCGGTGGTGCCCGACCAGGTCTGAAACGTAACCATATCGTCTCCGGTCTTGTAGTCGCGTTCCACTTCCGTGGGGGAAAACGGGTTAAACAGGTCCATGGGCTGAAACAGAAAGCCGTTGCCCCAGGTCAGGGCCTGGCGGCCGATCCGGAGCGTGCCCCAGTCCTGCCGTGCAGAGATCACCAGGCGGTCGAGGCGGTGATAGACCCGCTTATCGTCATCATCGATGATCACTCGGGAAAGATCCATCAAACGCCGGTCATCGGATGTGCCGCCCGGTGAAACCAACTGCCGTGCCGCCGGATACCGGGCCAGAAACAGGGAATTGGCCTCGCGGGTATCGCCGGCCGTGCCGATCATTTCATAATGCAGTTCCAGATCCCAGGTATCTGACGGCAGGAATTGGTGTTTGGATCGGAACTCAAAGGCTGTGTCATAAAGCCGGTCCTTGTCCCGAATATCGAGCCGGGAGCCGGCCCCGGGATCCGCTGCTGCGACACGCAACCGCAGGTGACCGCCCCAGTCAAAGGCATCCCCCCGGCCTGCCATTGCTGTTGGGCAAAAAAGCATCACAACCGCAATGCAGGCCATAAACCCCGCGGCCATAAGCCGAAGAACGCTGCCCGGACGGTTATTGCCCGGATTCACCATTTGCGATTTCTCCGTCCCGGATGTGGATGAGGCGACGGGCATATGACATCACCATCTGATCATGCGTGGAGAAAATAAAGGTGACCGCCTTTTCCCTGTTCATCTTTTCCATAATCTGCAAAAGTCCTTCGCCGGTTTTGGAATCAAGATTGGCCGTGGGTTCATCTGCGAGCACGATAGCCGGATCTGATACAATGGCCCGGGCTACGGCCACCCGCTGCTGCTGGCCGCCGGAGAGCTCGGCCGGCCGGTTGTGGTATCTGCCCGCAAGCCCCACTTCGTCAAGAATTGTCATGGCCCTGTCCCGGCGCTGCTTTTTGGCCACTCCCTGAAGTTGCATGACATACTCCACGTTTTCGACCGCAGAAAGTACCGGCAGCAGATTATAGGCTTGAAAGACAAACCCGATGCGGCGAAGCCGCAGTTCGGCCATTTGTGACCGGGTCATGTCGGCGTAAACGTTTCCGTCCACCCGGATATGACCGTGCTCCGGCATATCCAGACCGCCGATGATATTTAAAAGCGTGGTTTTGCCCGAGCCGGACGGCCCGGCAATCGCGGCAAAATCGCCCTTTTCAACAGTCAGGTCAATTTTTTTAAGTGCCTGAACAAACACTTTGCCTTGTTGGTATGTTTTGTCCACACCCTTTATTTCCACGATGGACATTGAACGCCTCCGATTTTTTTCAGTTCCGGGCCATTGCTGTAACCGGCGTGATAAGCGCTGCCCGGGCCGCCGGATAAGCACTGACGATAAGACCCAGGGAGATTACCACGGCATTGGCCATCAACACGTCTCCGGCAAAGATTTCCGGCCGGATGACAGCTGACATGCCGGCATACTCAAATCCCGCTGCAAACTTTGACAGGTCTATACCGCGCTCTCCGATGGCATAGACCATGGAAAAGGCCAGAGCGTTTCCCATGGCCGCACCCATGACCAGGATGAACAAAGATTCGATGAGCACCAGGCGAAGAATACGCCAGGGCCGCATGCCCAGCGCTTTTAGCAGCCCGAACTCGCGCATGCGTTCAAGTACCGCCATGAGCGTTGTGTTGATGATACCAAACGCCATGGCCACAAAGACCACCAGGTACCAAAGAAGGATATAGCCGTCAAAGAGGTCAATGTAGGCCTTGAGCATGGGCTTGAGCTCTTTCCAGGTGCTCACTTCATAAGCTTCTGCGTCCACTTTTGCAGCGATTTTTTCCGCAACCGCATCCGCCCGGTCATGATCATCCAATCTGACCGAGATTTCCGAGGCGTCCCCGCCTATTTTCAGCATCCCGCGGGCAGCCGATTTGCTGACAAACACAAAGCGCTTTTCCGTGGCTTCAAGCTCGGCCTTATAGACCCCCCTGATCCGGAAGGCCCGGGAAGACATATTGTGGGTGGCATCCTCGGACATCAGAATCAGCTTGTTGCCGATCTTTGTTTCAAACTTGTCGAGCAGGGCCTGTCCGACTACAATGTCTACCGGGTTTCCGGGCCGGATCATTTCCCCGGCTGACACCCCTTTGCCGATAAATGAAACCCCTGTTTCTTCTGCCGGATCGATTCCCACAAGCGTCACACCGGCTGAATGCCTGGCATTCCGGGCAATCGAAGTGACCCGGATCCGGGTGGCCATGCGGGCTTCTGCCGGCAGGCTTTCGCGCACCTTTTCCGCCAAAGGCATGGCGTTTCGGATACGGTTTTCAAGTGCGGGATCGCTGCGGAAACCGCGGGCGTAAATCTTTACATCCCCGGTTAACGTGGAGATTCCGTTTTCGATCAGGTCCACCAGCATCCCGCGCATAAGGGAGGTCAGAAAGATCATACTCCAGACCCCGATAATCACCGCGATCAGGATGATGACGGTACGCCTTGTATTGCGCCAGATATTTCGCCAGGCAATGGTGATGTCCATCAGTGCGTTCCGTTTATGCGGTTACACGACATTCCCCGATCCGGGTCGGTATCGGGTTTGGGTTCGGGTTCACAATCAAGTCCCGATGGCAATTGGGTTTGAATCCTATACATGACTCATGGCTTCAACCGGCTTGAGCCCCTTGATTTTTAGAGCCGGGTAAAGCGACACGGCAAAGGTGACGATCAGCACAAGCATTGGCCCGGCCAGTGCTGAAATGATGGAGAGCTGCGGATATATTCGGCCGGAGATTCCGTATTGCTGCAAAACATCCGAAGCTTCGGAAAAGTCGATGCCGATATGCTGAAAAATCCAGGTCACCATGCAGCCCAGGACAATACCCAAACCGATTCCCACCAGAGTCATTGCCGAGGACTCATAGAGCATCATCTTAACCAGGCGGCCGGGACGGGTGCCGATGGCCATCATCACCCCGAATTCCCGGGTGCGCTCAAACACGGCCATCAAAAAGGTGTTTAATATGGAGAAAGCCACCACCAACACCAGCAGACCCCAGAAGACAACCCCGATGGTCAGGTCCAGCTTGATGGCCTGGGTCAGGCCGGGCATGAGCGCCTCCCAGTCGAGCACGGTCAGGTTTTTGCCGCCGGGTATCTGGTGCAATCGGCTCGACAGGACCCGTTTGACCGGGCCCACCCGGTCGAGTCCGCTTACCTGAACCACGATTTCGTGGACCGCCCCACGCATGGAATAGACCTCCTGGAAAATATCAAGGGGCATGTGCAGGGTGCTGCGGTCAAACTCATCCTGGCCGGAAGAATAGATGCCGCAGACCGTAAGCACGGTGGCTGCAACTGAGCCGTCTCTTCCCTGCCCGAGCACCACCAGTTCATCGCCAATGTCCAACTGCAGGTTTTTCGCCATCAGACGCCCGATAAGCGCCGGATTCGTGTCCGGTTTGGCACGGGTGAGAAACTCGCCCCTGCGGACTAGGGTTTCCAGAGTGGAGACCCGGGCCTCGGATTCCGGGTCCACGCCGATGATCATTGCCCCTGCGGTCCGGTTGCCCGAGGATACCAGAGAAAACGCATTGGCCCGGGGTGTGACAGCCTGCACGGATTCGATTTGAGAAACCGCCCGGAGAACCGGTCCGGGTATGGGCACCACCTGGCGCATGGATTTTTTCTCGAAATAGTTATCCGCCTGGATCTGCAGGTGGCCGGTATTGATCTGAATGGCGGAATTGATCATGGTCTCGTAGGAACCAAACTGGAAGGAGAGCATGAATATCAGGATGATACAGGCAAACGCGATGGCGCTGATGGTCAGCCAGGTCCGCCGCGGGTTGCGCCACACGTTTCGCCAGGCCATTTTCATGTCCATGCCCATCAGGAATCGTCCGTACTAAAATCTGGAGTTTTTGAGACTTGCGATGGTAAACATGCGATCGGATATGTTCACCCCGAACTCAAGGCTTTGGTAATCGAGTACGGTATATTCTTCCTCCTGACCCGCTTTTTGCATCTTCCACTTCACCGGATAAAGCCGGCCGCCGAGCATTTCAATCCTCTCCATGGTCAGGGCCTTGACCAGCTTCCTGTCCTCGTCGAAAAAGGCCTGACGAAGCAGGATGTGGTCTTCGCGGATTTTGAGCTTTTGCATGCCCCAGACCACAGGTGCGCCCGGTTTTGGAAGCGAGCGGATAAGATAGACGGTTTTCCCCTCGTGGGTTTCCGTGCCGATGATCTCATGGGTGTACTGGTCCACGATATTGTCGGACTTTGCCAGGTCATTGTTAGAAAAGTCCGACCCCTGCCAGGACTGGGACATCATGGATGGCGGCAGTTTGATCACCCGGTTGACTTTGGGGTTGTATATCCACATTTCATCGCCCCGTTTCAGGGTACCGTTGCCCCGGTCCTTGGGAGGGGAGACGATCCAGAAAATGCTGTTCTCCCTTGCCTGGGTCCAGGCCTTGATCGTCATGGTCCGTTCCCAGTCCGGCCGATGGATTGTCATTTCCACCACCGCCCGGGAGGTTTCCCCCCGCAGGTAGTTGACCGCATCCTCTACCAAAACCTGAGCCTTTTCTGCGTGGGCACCGGGCAGACTACTCACGCAAAATAAAAGAGACATTGCGGCAAACAGAAAAAAGCGTTTCATTTTTCAAGCCCCTTGGTGATCAGCTCCAAAAAAAGTGTCCGATGTTTGTCAGCAGCCCCCAACCTCAGGCCCAGCCCCTGATTTTGGCGGCTGCATACGGCGATAGCGCAACGACAAGCAAAACGATTGGCCAAATGTTGCCCTCTCTGAACATATACGCCTCAAGAAGCTGCGGCCAGGATTTGTCCTGGATGATTCGCCCGAATGTAAATTCAAATACCAGGGTAAGGCACAGGCAGCCAATTCCGATTACAGCGTAACTTTCAACTGGAATCCGTCCAAACCACGGCAAGGCAATATATGCCATTCCAAAAATGAGTCCTGACAGAAGAATGCCGCTAAGGATCAGCCCCAAGGGCTTGCCTAAAACCGAAATAAGCACAGCCTCCCGGAGCGCGCCATTTGCGATGGCCAGCATCAGGATGCCCAACCACACCGCAAATGCCTTGAAAATGATATTGAGAGCCAAAAACCACTCCTGTTTCAAACGAAAATAATTATGAACCCCATGGCATTTGTCAATTAAAAGTCAATGTTATAGGGTATTTTGAAGCCTAAAGCAATATACAAAAGATATTTTCTCCCGATTTGGAAAGCTGGTAACGGCTCTGGCAGAATTCCGGTACTTTTTTAAAAATAGCGCCGGTCCGCAGGGAGTGAAACTTTACAATCTGTGGCCGAACAATTCCTTTGCATTGAACATATGCCAATAATACAAACCGAAAAGAAGCTTGCGAAATGGCTGCAAAACCCCTAAAAATCTTGGTTGCGTCCCTGATCTGTACAATAGTGGCTTTTTTTTCACCTTTGGCTGAAGCTGATGCGGCGCAATGGAACGAAATTTAAAGCAAAGCCCTGCACAATATCGGATAAACTGGATTGAAACTGAAGGAAAAGTCAAAGATGAGATAGATAAAGCTCTGCAAACAGGTAAAAGCAATAAATGAGAAACATGATGAGCACAAGAAAGGAGCCTTAAAGCATGACCGAAGAATTCACAATCCGGGGATTAAAGGATCTGGAAGAAATTGAAAAAATTCCCTACACCGAGCGCGCCCGTGAAAAAAGCACCACCGAGCTGCTGGAAAAAGGAGCGGCCATTGACCCGGAAGCGCCCGCAATCAGTTTTCTGACCAGCGGCGATGCCTATGACAAGCCCATGGTGCTGAGCTACTCCCGGTTTATGGGCGGAATCCGCCAGACCGCCAACATGCTCCATGACCTGGGCATAGGCCCTGGTGAAGTGGTCACCTATATTCTTCCCAACCTGCCCCAGACCCATTATGTACTGTGGGGCGCTGAAGCCGCCGGCATTGCCAATCCCATAAACCCGCTGCTTGAGCCTGCAACCATAAAGGAAATATGCGCGTCAGCCGGCACAAAGATCCTGGTCGCCCTGGGCGAGATGCCCGGAACAGACATCTGGCAGAAAACCGAGGCCATCATAAAAGACATCCCGTCCCTGGAATACGTAATCCGGGTAAACGGACCTTCGGATCCGTCACAAAACATACTGGGCTTTGATGAAACAGTCGCGAAATACCCTTCTGACCACTATACATTCGACCGCGACATTGATCCCGACGAGACCGCCTCCCTGTATCATACCGGCGGCACCACGGGTACGCCCAAGCTGGCCCGGCGCAGTCACTACAACGAAGTGATCATGGCCTATGATCTGCAGATGATGGGCGGGTTCACCACCGAATCTACCCTGTTGTGCGGCCTGCCGCTTTTCCACTGCAACGGCACCATGGTCACCGGGCTGGGGCCTTTTGCCGTGGGAGCCCATATAGTGCTGCTGTCGCCCATGGGCTACCGGGATCCGAGCGTCATGAAAAATTTCTTTAAAATCGTGGAGAAATACCGGGCGGAAATCTTCTCCGCAGTGCCCACGGTATTTGCCACCCTGCTGGATCTGCCCGTGGACGCGGATCTTTCCTCTCTTAAATACGCAATCTGCGGGGCGGCCCCGTTATCGGTTGAGCTGTTTAAAAGGGTGGAGACCCACACCGGCATAAAAATTCTGGAGGGCTACGGTCTTACCGAGGGGGCGGTGGCATCCGCGATCAACCCCAAGGACGGGGAACGAAAAGTGGGCAGCATCGGCATCAGGATGCCGTATCAGTCCATGAAGACCGCAATCGTCGATGACAGCGGCCAGTACGTCAGGGATGCGGAAACAAACGAAATCGGAGCTGTGGCCATAAAGGGCCCCAACGTTTTCAAGGGCTACGTGGAGGCGTCTCACAACGAAAACATCTGGCTGCCGGACGGCTCCTTTAACACCGGAGACCTGGGCAAAATCGACGAAGACGGCTACGTATGGCTCACCGGCCGCAAAAAGGAGCTCATTATCCGGGGCGGGCACAACATCGACCCTGCCATCATAGAAGAACCCCTCTACAAAATGGCGGGGGTAAAAACAGTTGCCGCCGTGGGGAAACCCGATCCCTATTCAGGCGAGGTGCCGGTGGCATACGTGCAAAAAGCGGAAGACGCAGACATCAGCGAAAAACAGATCATGGACTGGGCAAAGCAGAACGTGGGGGAAAAAGCAGCCGTTCCCAAGGAAATCATGCTGGTCAACGAGATACCGCTTACGCCCGTGGGCAAAATCTTCAAGCCGGCCCTGCGCCATGACGCCACCCGCCGCGCCTATGAAAGCGAGCTTGAAGCCCTGGGCGATCTGGCCGAATCCGTGGAGGTGACGGTGGAAGAAGACAAGCAGCACGGAACCAGGGCGGATATACGGGTCAAACCAGCCCCCGGCACTGACATGGAGACAATCAGGGAAAAAATAAACGAGCTTCTGGCCAGGTACACAGTTTATTACACTGTTGAAAAAAAAGCATAGACAAGCTTATCAATCATGACTTTACAAAAAATTTTTAAATCATATTTTGAAATTGACGATACGAATAAAAAAATATTGAAAAAATAATTCAGGCAGGGCAAAAAGCCCAAAGAGAACTTAAAGTTACAAACCTTTGTCTATAAAAAGCAGGGCAAGAAAAAGGCAAAAAACCCTGATCTTGTGAACAACCCTGCCGGAAAAAAAATAAACACAAGGAGGGGGAAAATGGGCTTTCGCAGAAATCGTACCCGAAAAATCCGCCGGTTTTGGCAGACTGAGCGGAAAAACACCAATCGTGCCGATAAATGGCCGGCATGGAAAAAAGACGTCGAGGTGGCACGCTACGTCAGTCTGCTGAAGTAACCGCACAACCCCGGCCCGGCTCTGACCGCCGGGCCGGGTTCGGAAATCCTGACAATTAATCATTCATTGTAATGATTCCAATAAAAAAGGGTGCTTCCCTGTCCCGGAAAGCACCCTTTTTATTGGATCAAGGCTTTTACTGCACTGTTACATTCGTTGCAGCCGGACCCTTTTGTCCCTGCTCAACCTCAAAGCTCACCTTGTCCCCTTCGTTCAATGTTTTGAAACCATCTGCATTGATGGCGGAAAAATGAACGAAAACGTCGGGGCCGTCTTCTCTTTCGATAAAACCAAAACCTTTTTGTTCATTAAACCATTTTACTGTTCCCTGTTCCATGTTGCTGTCTCCTCCTTTGATCACGTACAATATTTTTGGCCCTTTTTTAAAGGCCACAGTTTTCACGGTAACAAGACAAAAACTGAAAAACAACCTTTTTTCTTTTGGCACGGAACAAGAAAAAAGCAAATTACCCCCGATTTTCAACCAAACAACCGGATCGCGGGAAATGGCACAGGGTTTTGGCAAACCATCGGATGCTGTTGACCGGGGTCAAAAATTTTTGGATACGGATTCCTGCATGAAATAACGAGTTGACACCACAATGAAATCGGTTATATGATATTATTTCAAGTCCTTTGCTCACACTCAAAACAAAAGAGGTGATCATGTCCAAAAGTCTTGCGGTTGTTTGCGACTCAACGGCTGATTTCCCGCCCGGCATGGCAGAACAGCTGGGCCTGCACATTCTGCCTGTTCACATTGTCGTGGGGAAAAAAGACCACCTGCATGGGCAAACCATTACCAACAAAGAAGTGGTGAACAATCTAAAGAAAAAAAAGCAGGTATACACCACCCCGTTTTATCCTTATGAATGCACAAAACTTTTTGACTCACTGCTCCAGCGTCATGACGAAGTCGTCTCCCTTCACCTGTCCAAAGAAATCTCGGGAAATTATAAAAGTGCCTGCGCGGCACGCAAATTCATGGGGCAAAAGGATGCGCAGCGGGTTCACATCCTGGATCTCGGCAGTGTCAGTATCAGCCTGAGCCTTTTGGTCAAAAAAGCGGTTGCGCTGCTCAGCAAGGGCGTGCCTGCGGCAAATCTGGAAAAGCATCTCGCCGCTTACCAAAAAAATGTATTCATGGCGTTTACGGTTGAAAACCTGGTCTGGTTGAAAAAAGGCGGCCGGGTCAACGCGTTTGAGGCCTTTGTGGGAAACATGCTGAATATCAAACCGATCATCCAGCTCAGAGATGCCCGCCTGGAACCCGTCGAGCGGCACCGCGGCAAAAAAACCGCTGTGTCGCATCTGGTGTCATTGGCGCAGCAAAACCATGAAAAATTTAAAAACTGCGAAATCTGGATGGCGTATGCCGACAACCTCGAGGAAAGCATGGCTGCCAGGGAAAAGCTTGCCGCAGCCATTGGCAAGCCGGCAGAAAGTATTTTGCTGGCCGAGGTTGGCGCGACCATTTCAGTGCATACCGGACCCGGCAGCCTATCGATCGCCATGCTGCCGCAAAAAGCCGCCTGAGAAATTAAGGGGCAAAGGGGGAAAATCAAATCCCGCCAATGCTCCGGAAATCATTGCTTTGCGGTTGCTGCGGCCCTTACATGTACATCTTTTTCATGTAAAAAGCAAAGCCCTCGGCATGTTCCCTGTCGATGGGAAAAGCCAGCCGGCCGGCAATGGTATCGTTGAGGTCTTCGATGGTGGTGATGGCAATACCGTTGAATTCTGTCATGGCACCGGCATGGACATCCGGCACAACGAGTATGGGAACAGGCATTATTTCAAGGCCCTTAAAGCCCTTTCGGATGATGATATTGATAAAATGACAAAGGCGCCAGGTCCTGTCTGTCAGGGCCTCAAGGCTGTTGCCCCCGGCAAAAAGCGCGTTGCTGACGACCTGGAGTTTTTCTGTGTAATGGACCCTGCCCACAACGAAAATCCCGTTTTTTGAGACAACCAGGTGGTCCACGTTAAACAGCTCAAAAGAGAAATTGCTGAAAATAAAATAGGCATCATCGAGTTCGGAAAGCTTGCGGGTAACCGCTTCTTCAAAGGATTTGATGGTATTGAACTCATTTTTGTTCAATATTTTTTTCCAGCCCAGGGGATGGGTCTTTTTGGACACTAAAACAATCAGCAGGGCAATCACAAGGGCAATAAACAGGATCGTGGGCAGTTCCTTTTTCCAGTCTTTTGCAAAAAAAAGCATACTCCCGGTCAGCACCGCTGCCGACAAAAGGATAAAGAAAACATGCTTTAAAACGGGATTGCCCGTTTGTTTCTCTGTTTTGTCCTCGATATAAGCCATCTGCGATCCTGTAAAAAAAACGGTTTTGATAAGGCCCGGCAGGCTGGGTTGGATATGCTGGCCAGCTACCGGGCCGTTTTACAGCAAGGCTTCTATTTGTTGTTGTTGGACCGTTGAGAAATAGCGCCGAGATTTTCCTCGACCTCCTTTTGGATCTCTTCGGGAGAATCAATCGGAAATACGGGATCTTCTGGCTTGTAAGCCTTTTTCCACGCGCCTCCGGTGTATTGCAGTACAACCAGAAGCAGTGCCGCCCCAAGACCCCAGGCCGCACCCCGGGTGGCCAGAATGGCCCCGGCCACCCCGGCAATGCCCAGGTCATTGAAACCTTTGGATTTCAAAACACCCACGCGCACGCTCACATATCCCTGGACCATCATTGTGGAGGCCAGCCCGATTCCGAGAATCGGCTTGACTGTGGCCACAATCGGGGCAATGAAATAGCTTGTCCAGGTCCCCCACCGAAATGAGGCCGCGCCCGAATTGATCGACTCCATAGCCTCGGGACCGTTTTTGTAGCGAGTGCAGACCACGACCTGCATGGCCGCCCACAGGGGCCCGCACATGGATATATCCGGGCCAAAAACGCTCATAAACACGTTTCTTCCGCCAAATATGATGTGCGACCGGTTGGGGTTGTAATCAATCTTCTCATCCGGCCGGTACCGCTGGGCATCCTCGAGAAGGGCCTGGCTTTGGAGTACATCCCCGAATACAACAATATAGGCGCTTAAGACAAGGGGAATCGAACTGACAAACATGGCCGCGCTGGGTATGGGTATGGCGCCGAGCATTGTAAAATCGCTAAACAACCCCGCAAAATCCGGCCTGGAAAAAAATCCGATCCCGGAATAATCCGGCCACGGAATTTCACCGGCCAGCGGGCCTACGAAAATGGCCAGTGCAAGGGCGGGCATCATGCCGAGATTGCCCAGATAATAGGCCCACTTGTGCTTTCTTTTAATGGCCTTGAAACTTTCTGAGAAAAGCAGATAAAAGGCAAGCCCCACGCATATGGTGATTGTCACCGGGAGGGAATCAAATGATTTGCTTCCCTCCCCGGGTTTGAAAATCAGCATCACCGCGGCAAATCCCGCACCCACCAGGACCGCGGACTGTACGGCATTGGGAATCAGGGCGATAAATCTCTTGGCAAGCCCGCTAACCCCCAGTCCCACGCAGAAGACCCCGAAAAGCAGCTGAAAGGCAATCAGCGCCTGCATTCTCTCTGGTCCGGGATCAAAGGTGGTTACATGGGCAATGATCAGTGGAATGGCCGGGGTGATCCAGCCCGGCACCACCGGGTCACCGAATGTCACGTGGGCAAGATAAAGCGTACCGTTAAGGATGACAATAGCAAGGGCAACTTGAAAAGACATGCCCAGGGTTTCTGTTAACACGGGAATAATGGCCAGACACACCGCGGCCATCAAAAGCCCCTGGGCGAAATCGGCCCATTCCAGCCTGTAGTGAACAAACGGCAGCCGTAAGGTCAACGGCCCCAGCGGAATCCCGGGTTGTATTGCCCCGTATTCTCGTTTTTTTCGGACACCCATACTCTTCTCCTTTTTGCTGGTTTGGTATGACAAAAAAACCGGACGCCGGTTTAACGCACCGCCCTGTTATAAATGGCATGATACTGCCGGGACAGCTCTTCCCTGAAATCGGGATGGGCGATATCGATAAGCGCCCGCGCCCGCTGGGAGACACTTTTGCCTTTCAGGTCGGCCACACCGTATTCGGTTACGATGTAGTGCGTATCCGCCCGCGGCGTGGCCACAGAGGCGCCTTCATCGATGTGGGGGACGATTTTCGATATTTTTCCCTTGGCAGTGGTGGAATGAAAAGCCAGGATGGAGCGGCCGTTTTCAGACCAGGCAGCACCCCGTACAAAATCGAGCTGCCCGCCTGTGCCGCTGTACTGCTTATAGCCGATGGTATCGGAAACCACCTGGCCCGCAAAATCCACCTGCAACGCGGAATTGACCGAAAGCATGTTGTCGTTTCTGGCAATCACCGCCGGGTTGTTGGTATAATCAACCGAATACATTTCCACAAACGGATTGTTGCCCACGAAATCGTAAAGCTTCCGGGTGCCCATGAGAAAGCAGATAATAATCCGGCCGGGATGGAAGTTTTTCCTGGAACAGTCGATAACCCCGGCCTCGACCAGATCCACCACCCCGTCTGAGATCATTTCGCTGTGAATCCCCAGATGCTTTTTGTCCTTTAAAAACCGCAAAATGGCATCCGGGACCGCACCGATACCCAGCTGCAGGCAATCGCCGTCATTGATCAACCCCGCGATATACCGCCCGATTTGCTCGTCCTTTTCAGTGAGCTCCGGCGGGGTGAGCACAGCCGGTGCGGTATCGGTTTCAACAATGCAGTCGATCTCAGAGATATGAAGCAGGGAATCGCCATAGGTCCGGGGCATATTCGGCGAAACTTCGGCGATAACCCGCTTTGCGCTTCGGGCGGCGGGCTTGGTGTAATCCACGGATACCCCGCAGGAGCAGTAACCATGTTTATCCGGCGGCGAAACCAGGATAAGGGCAACATCCACGGGCAAAATCCCTTCAGTGAACAAACTCGGGGTTTTGCTGAAATGACAGGGCGTAAAGTCGGCCCTTCCTTCATTTATGGCCTTGCGGGTGGATGCGCCGGCAAAAATGGCATTGTGAAAGAAACTCCCCTCGTATTCCGGGTTGCAGTATTTTCCTTTTCCCATGGCCACCATGTGGACAATTTCAACATTTTCATAAGAAGCGCTGTTTTGCACCATGGCCTCGACCAGGGCCACGGGCTCTCCGGCGGCATGCCCCAGTACCACCCGGCTGTTTGACGGTATTTTGGACACCGCCTCGGCGGCGCTCATCTTTTTGCTGTCATAGCGTTTTTGCCAATACATAAACACTCCTGGTTGGGTTGGCGGCAATCTACTGATCAATACCGCAGAGTTTTTTGGCCACGTTTTTCTTGGCCTCCATGTTGACAAGCCTGGAAATCATAATCCGCTGGGCCTGGGGGGATCCGGCCCCATGCATCGACTCTGTGAGATATCCCACCGCCGCGGTTCCCAGGGTCAGGTTTTCGATAAGCCGCAGAATCCGGATGCGGTTTTCAGTGGGAACATCTGTTTTTGTCTTGTAGTATTTCTCCATCCATTTGCCGGTATCCGGGTTCCGCAGATCCTGCTCCGAGGGGCAGGTCACCATGAGCCCGCCGGCGATATCCTGGGCCAGTCGGGCGATTTCATAGGGAAAGCGCGTGACGTTCTGCTTGCTGACATTGGCCAGCAGCGCATTGACGCAATAGGTTCCCGACGGCTTTGCTCCGCCCTCACCGGCGCATGCCAGGGAGCCGCAGAAAAGGGTTTCATTGAGATGGTTCATCTCGATGATTTTGTCTTTGACATGGGAGGCTTTCTCCGCCCCGTTGTAATCCGCGGCCAGCTGGGTTGCGCCGATCAGCACGTCTCCCACCCCGGCTTTGCAGGCATAGCTTTGCCTGTGATAAGAGGCAAAATGCTCCACGAGTTCACCGGCAAACTCATGTTCCCGGCACATGAACACCCTGTCCCAGGGAACAAAAACATCATCAAAGACAACAAGGGCCTCATGGCCCCCGTAATGCTGATTTCCCCGGTCGATCATCCCGTCTTCGAGCTTGCGCATGTCACAGGACTGGCGGCCGTAGATATAGGAAATGCCCTCGGCGTCCGCGGGCAGTGCAAAGGATACGGCGTAATCCTTATCATCTTCCCGCATGGCAATGGTGGGCATCACGATGATTTCATGGGAATTGACCGCACCGGTCTGATGGGCCTTGGCACCCCGGACCACAATGCCGTCGTCATTTTCGGCGATCACGTGAAGAAAGGCGTCGGGATCGGGCTGACGGCTTGGGGGCAGGCTCCGGTCGCCCTTGGGATCGGTCATGGCTCCGTCGCAGACCAGGTCCTGCTCCTGGACATACTCCAGGTACTGCAAAAACCGCTTATAATAACCGGTCTGATATTTTTCATCGATGTTAAACGTGGTAATGGAAAGGGCGTTGATGGCATCCATGCCCACGCACCGCTGGAAGCAGCAGCCCGTGAGCGAGCCCAGCAGACGCCCCATCTTGCTTTTTTTCACAAGATCGGTGGTATTCTGGTGAATATGGGTAAACCGGTTGATTTTCTTTCCGGTAATGTGGGACGTGGCGGTCATCAAGTCCTCATATTCCGGCTGATGGGCCAGGTCATAGGTGAGCTTGACCGCATTCATCGACGGCCGGATGACAGGATCATCAACGATGTTTTCAACCCTTTGGCCGAAGAGAAAAACCTTAAGATTTAGCTTCCGTAAACTGTCTTCATATTCTTTTCCCGTTTTCATCTGCCCAAAGCTCCTTTGCGAAAAGTGTTGTTAATCGCGATCTGAACAAGCCCTAAACTGAGCGTTTCATTTGAAAAATTTGAAACATTCAATTCAGACAAGCGTTTTTTGGAAATAACGGCATTCAGCAGGAAGCGTGCCACAAAAATGGCCTCCGGC
Source organism: Desulfosalsimonas propionicica (assembly GCF_013761005.1). Classification (NCBI taxonomy): domain Bacteria; kingdom Pseudomonadati; phylum Thermodesulfobacteriota; class Desulfobacteria; order Desulfobacterales; family Desulfosalsimonadaceae; genus Desulfosalsimonas; species Desulfosalsimonas propionicica. Next base: position 151,168 of record NZ_JACDUS010000006.1, on the reverse strand, counting down.
AGCAGGCCCCTGCCGGGAAAGGCGGCAACCCCTGCGGAGAGCGGGAAAAGCATTTGTTTCAGACAGCGTTAAGAAATGGGATTGCACCTGGACAGATTTTGGATTTGTTTCATTTTTAAAACAAAGCTGGAAAAATCACACGCATGCAAAAGCCGTGAAGTGCGGAAACAAAAGATAAAAAAGGCTTTGTTTCATTTTTGAAACAAAAATCAAAAATGAAACAAAGCCTTTTTGGCAGCAAACCGGCCGTTATTGCAAAGCCAAAAATCAGGTTCTTTTAATCCCGTACTTTGCCGCCTTGCGAACCACTGAAGGCGCACTGATGCCAAGAACCCGGGCAATTTCGCGGGTGGTGCCCAGCGTCTCATATGCCCGCTGGAGAAGCTGCTTTTCCACACCCTGGGTTGCCTGTTTCAACGGCATGAGTTCACTCAGAGAACCGGGCCGCCGGCTGCCGCCGTCCAAAGGCCCTGCCCCGCAGACAGATGCCGGAAGGTCTTTTCTGGTGATCACGTCATCAGGAGACATGACCATCACCCTTTCCACCAGATTTCTCAGCTCCCGGATGTTGCCCGGCCACCTGTAACGCTCAAAAAGATCAACAACATCCGGAGAAAACCGCTTTTCCATACCGTAGCTGCTGTTAAACTGCTTTAAAAAACTGGCCGCGAGAAATTTGATCTCCCCGGCCCGCTGCCGCAGGGGCGGAATATTGAGCGGCACCACGCTCAGCCGGTAATACAGATCCTCCCGGAAGTTGCCGGAGTGCATCATTTCCAACAGATCCTGGTTGGTGGCTGCGATGATCCGGACGTCAAATTTTCTGAATTCCGCCCCGCCCACCCGGTTAAATTCGCATTCCTGCAGAACCCGCAGAAATTTTGCCTGGAAATCATAGGGCAGATCCCCGATTTCATCAAGAAACAGGGTGCCGCTGTCTGCCATTTCAAAATACCCGGGCTTGCCGCCCTTTTTCGCCCCTGTAAAAGCGCCTTCCTCGTATCCGAAAAGCTCGGACTCCAGCAGATTCGGCGGGATGGCACTGCAGTTGACCCGGATAAAAGGCTGATTTTTCCTCAAGCTGTGGGTGTGAATGATACCCGCCACAAGATCCTTGCCAGTACCCGACTCCCCGGTGATCAGAACGGTCGAGTCCACCCCGGCCAGGCGGATGGCGGTATCCACCAACTCGTGCATCTTTTCCGAACCCACAACAAGGCCGTCAACATTTTTGACATCCCTGAGCTTATAGGAATCCAGCTCCCTTCGGTACTGTTCGGTCATTTTCTGGGTTTCGGCAAGCTGGTTCTGCAGTTCATAAAGCTCTGTGATGTCCCGGACGCTGGTGACCACCCGGAGAATTTCGCCTTTTTCGTCAAAAACCGGCCTGCCGGTGGCCAGCAGGGATTTGCCGGTGCTGGTTTTCTGGATAATGCTCTGGGCCTGTCTTTTTTCCAGCACAATAAGGGTCACGGATTGGGAAAAAAATCCGTCCCTGACCAGCTTTTTCATGTTTTTGCCGTAAAACCCGGAGGTATCCAGTCCGGTGATTTCGTCATAGGCCCTGTTGATCCGCAAGACATTGGCATCGCCGTCGCAGACAAAAATGCCGTCAGAAGAAGATTCAATAATGGCATCCAAATCCTTGTTGAGCTCCTTTACCGCCCCGAGTTCGTCGGCTATACTTTCCAGATCCGCCGTATCCTGAAATATGGCCACAGCCCCGATAATCTTGTCCTGAATCCATATGGGATAACTGCGGATAAAGTAGGCATGATTGCTGATCGAGACCTTGCAAAGCGGGGGCACCTCGCCTGTTTCAATGATCTCCGACAGATTGATTTCAGGAATGAGCCTGTGGATTCTGCTGCCGTAGAGACCCTCACCGTTTCTTTCCAGAACATCTTTTGCCGACCGGTTCATGAAATTGATCCGCCCGTCGGGCCCTGCCGCGATAATCAGGTTTCTGGACGACTGGATAATGGCGTCAATGATATTGCGGGTCATCTTGTAATGATCATGATAGGTCTTTGCCACATCCTGCACACCGATGATGCCAACAGCCCTGCCGTTTTCCACAACGGGAAAACAGGAACAGCCCATCCCGATGGGATCGGCAATATCCTCATCCGGGTGAAAGATTTTCACATTGCATGACATATGCCCGCCCAACGGGCCATCCAGGTCTGCCCCGGTACTTATTGCCGCACATACGTGGTCCCGGGTAAAAACCCCGAGAAATTGCCCGGATTGGTCCACAACACAGCCCGCGTCTGTTTTTTGTTCAGCAAAAACAGCAGCCGCCTCCCGAATGGTATTCTCATAGAAAAACAGGCAGCTGTTGCTGTTTTCAAGAAATTTTCTGATTTTCATATGCCCTCTTCAATTCCGTTTCATGGCGCCCGGACCCCGACTGCGCGCCGATCTTTCGAAATCAGGTTCCCCGCAGGCCCGCAAAGTCAGTTGACAATAATTTATGCAAATTTCATTCTCAAGGAATTTTTTATCCTGAAAACGGATCAACGCACGGATGGGAACAAAATGCGCACCATACACAGCCAACCCCCAGCTTGACAGAAGCCCCTGATAGCTCTAAATTGAGTTCCCGGAGATTTTTTGCCAGACCGGTCAGGGCATTGGCATTGCCTTTTCCCAATACCCGGATTTTCAGCAATCCATAGGCCAGTTGGCCGACGCCAGGTACGGGCAAGCCCTGCTCAGCGAATTTCTGCCCTCTGCTGAAAACGAAAAACCGATGACAGAAAGGTATGTTTGATGCCACCTAAGTGCTATAGGAAGAAATGATGAATCACATGCAGTACAAACAAATCCTGGAAGATGCAATCCAGGGGGAAATTGATTCCAGGCAGTTTTATCAGGACGCTGCCGGCCGGATGCAGAACGAATTTTTAAAAGACCTGTTTACCCGGGAGGAAAAAAACCACGATGAGACTCTGAAAGGCTTTGTGGAGAACATTCCCGAAACCCTGCCCTTTGAAGAAAACCGGGACTACAGGATTGCCGCAACAGTTGACCGCCCCGAGGTCTCTGACAGGATGGGGCCTGCAGACGCCTTTGCCCTGGCCATGAAAAAGGAGCAGGAGGCCATGGACCAGTATAACGCCTTGGCAGACGGGTGCATAGACCCGGAACAGGCGCAGATGTTTGGCAGTCTTGCGGCCATGGAAAGAGAGCACAAATTCAAAATGGAACAGGCATTTGTGGATATCGGGTACCCGGAGGTATGGTAGCTGCCCGGAGTTGACGGGTTTGCCGGAGCGCCCAACACCTCTGCCTTGAATTTCCCGTGATGTTTTACACCAAACCCTTTCACCAAAAATCCAGTACCAACCAGGGAAAACAATGGACAATTTTAACCAGAAAATGGCCGACATCCTAAACTACGGGGCCCTGAACCTGGCCATGGCCATCGGATACAAAAACCGCATTTTTGACACCCTTGAAGACATGGACCGGCCGGCCACCGGAGCCGAAATCGCGGCCGCATCCGGGCTCGATGAGCGCTATCTCAAAGAATGGCTGGCCATCATGGTCACCGGCGAAATCATAACACCCGGGAAAAACGGAAAAGATGAAAACACCTATTATCTGCCCCCGGAGCACGCAAATTTTCTGACCCGCAAATCCGGCAACAACAACCTCGGGGTCTACACCCAGGAAATCCCCCTGCTCACATCATGTGCAATGGAATCGGTCATTGGCGGGTTTCAGACCGGCGAAGGCATTGCCTTTTCCCAATACCCGGATTTTCAGCAGTTCATGAGCCAACTGGCCGATGCCAAGCACGAACAGGTCTTGCTCAGCGAGTTTCTGCCCTCAATTGAAAACGGAGAACTGGTGGAAAAGCTCAAATCCGGCATCCGGGTGTGTGATATGGGCTGCGGCCATGGGGTTGCCTTAAACCTTATGGCCGAGGCATTTCCCAAAAGCCAATTTACAGGCATTGACAACCATGAACCGGCCCTGGCGACAGCCCGCAAAAACGCAGAAAAAAAGGGGCTTTCAAACCTTGTCTACAAAAACCGGGATGCAGCCGAAATCACCGGAGATCCGGAGTTTGACAAATGCTTTGACTACGTCTGTGCATTTGACGCCATCCACGACCAAAGCCATCCTCTGGAAGCGTTAAAAGGCATCCGCCACATGATGGCCCCGGGCGGGCTGTTTTCCATGGTGGACATCAAGGCCCGGACAAACCCGGCAGACAACATGGACCATCCCATGGGGCCGTTTTTGTACACCGTGAGCCTGATGCACTGCATGCCCGTGGGATTAAACGACAACGGCACGGGCCTGGGCATGATGTGGGGCCGGGAGCAGGCAGAAGCCATGCTCGCCCAAGCCGGATTTGAAGACGTGCGCGTAATGGGAATGGCCCATGACGGGTTTAACCTGCATTATCTCTGCAAGATCCCGAAAAATGCATCCCTTGATTGACACCCATACACATCTTTATGACAACAGCTTTGACGCAGACCGTGAGGCTGTTCTGCAAAGGGCGGCAGCCGCAGGGGTGGAAAAAATCATCACGGTCAGCGAAACCATGGATGATGCCCGCCGCAACCTGGAGCTCGCAGATCAGTACCCGGCCCTGCTGCCGGCGGCCGGGCTTTATCCGGCGCATACTGAACCCGAGGCGGCAGCGCAAATGCGCGCGTTTATCCGCGCCCACAGGGAAAAACTCGCGGCCATCGGCGAGGTGGGCCTGGATTTCCGGCTGGTGGAAGACCATGATAAAAGACAGGTACAACGGGAAATACTGGAAGCCTTTGTGGACCTGTCTCTGGAAACCGGACTTGTATTAAATGTGCATTCCCGGTCAGCCGGCCGCCACGCGGTGGAACTGCTGATGGACAAAAGGGCGAAAAAAGTCCAGCTCCATGCATTTGACGGCAAGTTTGGCGCAGCACAGCCCGCAGTGGAAGCCGGCTATTTTTTCTCTGTTCCGCCCTCGGTTGCCCGGTCCCGCCAGAAACAGAAACTGGTGCGCAACCTGCCGCTTTCCTGCCTGCTGATTGAAACCGACAGCCCGGTGCTGGGCCCGGACCCGCAAACCCGAAATGAACCCGCAAACGCCGCAATCGCCCTGAACCACATTGCGGAAATCAAAAACATTTCCCCCGAGGCGGCGGCAAAAGCCATATACGAAAACACCCGCCGCCTCTACAGCCCCTGGATTTAATTTTCCAACCCCTTAGGTGACCTGGCGGACGCCGATGGCATCCAGGGGGCAGGCCTCAATGCAGTCCCAGCAGCCCATGCACATGTCCTGGAAAATCATGGGCGGATAAAAAGGGCCGTCCAGCTGCTTGATGACCTTGTGGGTGCAGGCGCCCACAGCAGGACAGACCCCGTCTTCAGGGCTGCATTTCTCCGGCCGGCACAGATCGTAATTCACCATTGCAAACGTTTTTTTGGCCTGAATACCCATTTTATATATGGAAAATCCTTTTTGTCTTCTCGTTTATCCCAAACCGCGGATAAATACAAACGCCACTCACTGTTTTGCCAATGTAAACAATAAGGCTTCCAAACCATTTTTCAAACAAAGAATCCCCGAATCACAGGTCCAACTATATCTGCACTGCAATGATACAGGCAAGCACCAATCAACCCTGCCGGCCACAATCGCCATGCTATAGTTTTATTGCAATTTACTATATATTTTGGTAGTTATAGAAAATACGGAAACGCATAATGGATCCAAAAACAAGGGAATGTCAAAGGCTGTTTCCGCCGCCTCCTAATTTTTGGAGAAAACATGAAAAAACCAAAGAACAGCCAGGACAAAGTCCCCGGGCGATCAGAAACAACGCCGTTTCCAGACCCTGCCACCCTTCGGGAAAAAGCCGCACAAAAAGCAAAAAACATGAGCCTTCCGGATTTTGATTCAATGACTGCAGCTGAAATCCAGCAGGCATTTTATGAAACCCGGATCACGCAGATCGAAACCGAACTGGAAAACCGGCATTTGCGCAAAAGGCTTGACCAATATGCTGACCATGCGGAACTTTTTACTGCTATAACCGAAAACATTCTTGACCTGGTGGCTTTGACAGATCTGGAAGGAAACCTCAAGTTTGTGGGGAAATCCCATGAAATATTCGGGTATGATCCCAAATCCCTGGTCGGAAAAAATGTCATGGATTTCGTGCATCCTGATGATCTCCCACGGGTTCTGGATGCTTTCAAGGATCTTGTTGCATCCGGTGCTCCGCCCAGAACCGAGTATCGATGCAGACGCAAGGATGGCACCTATATCTGGATTGAAGCAAGGGGGACTTTATTAAAAGATGAAAACGGCCATCCGCACGAGATTTTGTTCAGTTCACGGGATATCACCCGGCGAAAAGGAGCTCTGCAGCGCTCTGAAAACTACTACCGCGCCATATTTGAAACATCCGGCGCGGCCATAATGATTATTGAGCAAGACAGCCGAATTTCTCATGCCAATTCCCGTTTTGAAAACCTGTTCGGTTATTCCAGGAAGGAGGCAGAGGGAAACAAGTGCTGGACTGAATTCGTGCATCCAAAGGATCTGGAAAAAATAAAAAAAAACCACGATTTGCGCCGGCAGGATCCCGGGGGCGCCCCGTCCGGCTATGAATTCCGTTTTTTTACCCGAAGCGGCGAACTGCGCCACGGCTACCTGACGGCCAACATGATTGCAGACACGACACAGAGCCTGGTTTCGATTGTTGACATCACTGATCTGAAAAAAGCAGAAGAGGCCATTGAAAACGAACGCAGCTATCTGTCCGCAGTAATCGACAATATCGGGGAGGCCATTGTCATCTGCGATGCAGAAGGCCGGATTTCACGCTTCAATAAAACGGCCCGGCGGCTCCACGGCCTTCCTGAACAGCCTGTTTTGCCGGAACAATGGGCCGAGCACTATGATCTATATCAGCAGGACGGCATCACGCCGCTGCCCAGGGAGGAAATCCCCCTGTTTCGGGCCCTGCAGGGCCTGCCTGTTATAAATGAGGAAATTGTGGTGGTGCCCAAAAACAGCCGGCCCTATTCCCTGGTTTGTAACGGCCAGGCGCTCACCAACGAACAGGGCGAGGTGGTTGGTGCAGTCGTTGGGATGCACGATATCACGGAACGCAAAAAATCCGAGGAGAAACTGCAGAAAAACGAGGCTTTTTTGAGAGCGGTTTTTGAAAGCATCCAGGATGGCATCAGCGTGTTAAACAACGATTTAACCATTCGTTACACCAACCCTGTAATGCAAAAATGGTATTCTCAGTCCGGGCCGCTTGAAGGGCAAAAATGCTATCAGGCCTATCATAACAGAGATAAACCCTGCCCGAATTGCCCCTCCCTGCGATGCCTTGAATCCGGCGGCGTTGAAATGGAGGTCATTCAAGGAGCGCCTTATGAAGATTCGCCATTGAAATGGGTGGAGCTGTTTTCTTTTCCCATCAAACAGGAAGGCGATGACAAGATCACCGGTCTTGTGGAATATGTAAGGGATATAACCGAACGAAAGCATGTGGAAAAAGAGCATGAAAAGCTGCAGGCCCAGCTTTATCAAGCGCAGAAGATGCAGTCCATTGGCCGCCTGGCCGGCGGCGTGGCCCATGATTTCAACAACAAGCTTTCCATCATTAACGGCTATGCCGAAATGGCGCTTGACACCCTTGAGACCTCAGATCCGATCTATGCCAATATCCGGGAAATTTATCGCGCCGGCCTGCATTCAGCCGATATTGTCAGACAATTGCTGGCGTTTGCCCGGAAACAGACAATCAGCCCCGTGCAAATTGATTTGAATGACACGGTTTCAAGCCTGCTGAAAATGCTGCAGCGTCTCATCGGCGAAAACATTGATCTTGCGTGGCATCCGGGAAACAATTTGTGGCCGGTCAAAATGGACCCTGCCCAGGTTGACCAGATTATGGCCAACCTTGCCGTCAACGCCCGGGATGCCATATTTGACGTGGGAAAAATGACAATAGAGACAAAAAATGTTGTTTTCGACCATGACGGCTGCAAAACTAATGCGGAATCCACTCCGGGCAATTATGTCCTGCTGGGGGTAAGCGACAACGGCTGCGGCATGGACAGGGATGTCCTTGACAAAGCCTTTGAACCTTTTTTTACAACCAAGGATATCGGGGAGGGATCCGGTCTGGGCCTGCCCACAGTTTACGGGATTGTCAAGCAGAATAGCGGGTTTATCAATATATACAGCGAACCCGGAGAGGGGACCACGGTCAAAATATACCTGCCCGGCCACACATCACCTGAATCTGTATCCGCGCCAGCACAAAAATCCGGAAAACAGACACCCACCGGCTCTGAAACCGTCCTGATAGTCGAAGATGAGCCGGCCATTCTGCAAATGGGCAAAGAGATGCTGACAAACCTGGGCTACACGGTCTTAACCGCGGCCCGGCCGGCTGCCGCATTAAGACTGGCCGAAGAATATGAGGGTGAAATCGAACTGCTCATCACTGATGTGGTGATGCCGGAAATGAACGGCCGGGATCTGGCCGCGCAGATTCATCTTCTGCAGCCGGAGATCAAAACCATCTACATTTCAGGCTATACCGAAGAAGCCATTGCCCATCGCGGAGTGCTGGACAATGGCGTGCAATTCATTCAAAAACCTTTTTCCATGCAGGATCTGGGATCAAAGGTGCGCGAGGCGCTCGCACAGCAGGAAACATAAGTCCCAAAAAAGACTTTGAAGGAATAACAACTTTTCACGGACGCGAAACCGGAAACAAATGACTTATGGATTCTGAAATTGAACTGCTCCGAGCAATGGTAAAAGCCCTGCCAGACCCGGTGTTTGTAATCACGGAAAGCGGGCATTACCTGGAAATCGCCGGCGGCAAGGACCCGGCGTATTATCATGACGGTGATGATTTAAAAGGCCTGTCTCTGTATAACGTGATGCCAAAAGACAAGGCAGACTGGTTTCTGGAGCAGATCCGGAAAACATTGGCGCAAAACCGGCTCAGGACAGTTCAATACACGCTTTCCCAAAAGGACGTCAAAGGCCTGGAAAAAGCCCCCGGGCCGGACGGGGATATTCATTTTGAAGGCCGGATCCAGCCGCTGCCCGTAACCCTTCAGGGCGAACGTACCGTGGTATGGTCGGCACGCAATATCACCTCCCAGCACGAACTGGAAATAAAGCTGCAGCGGATGAGTGAAACCGACGCCCTGACAGGCATTTTCAACCGGCGCAAGTTTCTTGAACAACTCAACAAGTGTTTTCGCAAATTCAAGCGGTATGACCGGCCGACAGCGCTGATCACATTTGACATTGATCATTTCAAGCGGATTAACGACAGCTTCGGCCACAGCACAGGGGATAAAGTGCTGTGCCGGCTTACGCAAAATTGCACGGCTCAGCTCCGGCAAGTCGATTCCCTCTACCGAATCGGCGGAGAAGAATTTGCCGTGCTCCTTCCGGAAACAAATGCAGAAAATGCATATCAGCAGGCAGAGCGGCTGCGGCAAATCTCAGAGCAATTAAGAATGGAAGACCGGGAATCAGCGGATAAAATCACCATCAGTGTGGGGATCAGTGAGTTTGCCGACACAGATGCCAGCATAGAAGATGTGATGAAACGGGCCGATGCCTGCCTCTATGAAGCCAAGAGAAACGGCCGCAACCGAGTGGTGGGCGGTTAAAAAAAATTTCAGGAGCAAAGAAAAATCATGAAAAATATCTGGATCGGCTTGATGTGGGTATTTGTGTTGTCTTTCCATCTGCTGGCCGCCCCCGGGCCGGCTGCAGCAGAAAAAAACGGCCTTTCACAGGGGCAGACCATCTATGTGCCGGCATATTCCCACATTTACAGCGGAGACAGGGAAAAGCCGTTTTTGCTCACTGTTACCTTAAGCATCCGAAACACCGATCCGAACCATGGGATTCAAGTCACCCAGGTGGACTATTACCAAACCCAGGGCAAGATTCTAAGAAAATATCTGGATACCCCCTTAACGCTTAAGCCCCTGGAATCGGTTCGCTATGTCGTGGCCCAGAGCGACAGCAGCGGCGGGTCAGGCGCCAATTTCATGGTTAAGTGGCAATCGGGAAAAAACACATCTGTCAATCCGCCCATCGCAGAGACCATCATGATCGGAACCCAGATCCAGCAAGGTGTTTCTTTTACCTCCCGCGGGCAGGTGATACACGAAAAATAAAAAGGGGTGGGTTGGCTTCCCAGGTTGGTTGCTGCATCATTGATAGACTTTTTTGGCCCCGTTGGGCTGGAGCTCTTTTTCCAGTTCCGCGAGGTTATCTGTTTTGCCCATGGCAATCACCGTATCCCCCGGCCGGATCAGGGTTTCATGGGAAGGATTGAACAACATCTCCCCATCCGGAGTTTTCACGGCAATGATGATCAGATTGTATTTTTGCCGGATCCCTGAGTCTTTGAGCATAACCCCGGCAAGCGGGGAACTTTCCTCCACCGGGATTTCATCCATCTGAATATCTTTTCGGTTATAGGTAAAAACCAGGTCCAGAAAACTGGTCACCGACGGCCGCAGCAGTCGCTGGGCCATACTCACCGCGCCGACTTCGTACGGCGATTCCACCCGGTTGGCACCTGCGGCAAAAAGTTTTGCCCTGGCCTTGACACTGCTGGCCCGGGCCAGGATGAAAATATCCGGGTTGAGCTGGCGGGCGGTCAGCACCAGAAACACGTTGTCCGTATCCGTTGCCAGGGCGGCAATCAGGACCCTGGCATGGGAAACTCCTGCCCGCAGCAAAATATCCTCCTCGGTGGCATCCCCGGATATATGCAGAATATTTTCAGATTCCATCTGCTCGATGCGGCTTTGCTCCTTTTCAATCACCACGGGCTCAATGCCGTGGGCCCGGAAGCTGTTGCACAGCACCAGGCCGATGCGGCCATATCCGCACACGATATAATGATCTGTCATTTGCTTGATTTTCTTGTCCAATACCCGCCTCCCGAAAATGGTCCGGATTTGCGTTTCCACCAGAAACTGCACCAGCGCACTGGTGACATACAGAAAAGACACGGCGCCCATGGCCACCAGAAATATGGTAAATACCCGGCCGGTGTAGCTCATGGTATGGACCTCGCCATAACCCACGGTGGTCATGGTGATAACGGTCATGTAGGTGGCATCCAGCAAACCCCAGCCTTCGATGATCATGTATCCGAAGGTCCCAAACAGCGTGGTGGCCACCAGCAGCCCAAGGGCAAAACGAAGATGTCTGGAGATGTCGGTCAAATGGTTTTCAACCTGTTTGGGTTGGAGACAATCGGTTATTAAATCTTGGAAGCTGTAAAATGTTAGTGTATATCAGACAATGTTGATTCACCAGAAAAAACCAATTGCCGCAAAAGCGGGTAAATCCGTTTTATAAAACATTCCAGCAGGTTTGGTCAACCGGTGGTTTTGGAAAAAATCATTGATGCGCACAATTTACGGTGCCATCAATTTTGACAAAAACAGCAATGTGATTCAGGTGCAAAGATGAAAATCAGAATCAAAATCATGTAGGAATTATTGAATGCGGAGGGTCACGGGTTGTTTGGCCACAGGCTGATACGCCACTCCGGCGCAACTGGACTTGCCCACGAGGCTGACCCGGATCATAAGCTTGTAAATACCGGCCTGATTGCATACAATCCGGATCCTGGGAAAGCCCGGGGTGATTTCCGGCATTTGCGGGGCGTCGACTACGTCTACCAGGGTGCTGACATGGTAGCCGGAAGCCGGTTCACGGGGATTGAGAACAACGGTGAAATATATGGACTCACCTGTTTTTCCCTGCTGTTCCGGCTCTTTGATTTCCGCCGTATAGCCGGAAAGACCGGCTGCCCCCAAGGGCGCAGCCAGCCCGCTTATTAAAACAGCAAGTATAAAAATCCGGCACATCATTTCTAGTAAATACCGCCCATATTTGCCGACGCATGCACAGCAAGAGAAAAAAAGGCAATGCGCCCAATGAGTTCTCCGGCCAGAACAAGAACCGGCACCCAGGCCGGAACTGTTCTCATTCTCCATATCGCTATAAGCGGCACAACAAGACCCACAACGATCCTGGCCCAGTACAGCGGCGAGAAAATGTAGTTCAGGCCGGTCTGGCGCATCACCGTGCCGCCCGAAAGCCAGAGAAACGGTACCACCAGGTAAACCACGAGCCCGACAATGAGGCTTACGGCCAGAATCCGGGTTATCATGGGCATTTTTTCTGCAGGCGTGAAATACGAGGCAAAGCCCGCACCCACCATGGCTGCGGTGAGCAGGAAAAACACAAAAGGCATGACATTGTTTAGCGCGGGAAAACCCGGCGGCGAATAGGTCATGCCCGTAAAAAACAGGGCGATCAGCCCGACGGCGGCTGCGGCAAATGACAGGCCGGCATTGACCCTGCCCCTGGCGCTTAGAAACCCCACGATCACCAGGGCCGTGAACACCCCGATCCCCAGGGCCTCCCTGGAAAGCCAGGCATTGCCCAGGTGCTTGATCGCCATGGGCGCACCCAGGGGATGGCCCAGGTGAAACAATGATGCCACAAGCCCTGCGATGAGCAAAAGCACGGCTGTCATCCACTCCGGCCGGACACTGCCGGCCGGGCCATCTGCGGCGTGCTGGCGTATGGCGCTGATGGCCACAAGGCCCACTGCGGTCTGGCTCAAAACCGTAAATATGACCAGGGGCATTTCCATCTGGCTCATAATTTCCTCCTTATCATTTTGGGCATGGCCGGCAGGCGGAACCGCACGGACGGATTCAGGGAAGGATAACGCGGAAATCCGGCCGGGTACTGCACCGCGTTTGCCTCGTCGAATTCTGCAAGGTCCACGATCTGCAGCGCTTCGGTGGGGCAGCTCAAAACGCATGCCGGCTTTCGGTCGTCATCGAGCCGCTGCCAGCAGAAGCTGCATTTTTCCGCTCTTTTGAGCACCGGGTTATAACGCGGGGCACCATAGGGACAGGAACGGATACAGTTGCCGCAGCCGATGCATTTGTCCTGCTCGTGGACAACCACGCCGTCGGCCTCGCGCTTGTAATAGGCCACAACCGGGCAGACGTTAAGGCACGTGGGGTTTTCGCAGTGATTGCAGGCCAGGGAATAAAACGCCCGCTCCCGGTGGGGGTAGATCTCTTCCTTGAGTTCGTAAACATCGCGCCAGATCACGCCGCTTTCCTGGTGGTACTGGTTCTTGCAGGCCATGGCGCAGGTAAAGCAGCCGATGCAGCGTTTGGCGTCAATATAGAATGCAAGCTGTTTTTTCATGCTCTATGCCTCCTTATACCTTTTCCACATCTGCGAACTGATCGTGTATGGCCACACCGGGTGCGCCGGTCTTGTATTTGCCCATATCCGATGAGGTGTCGTCCACCACGTTCTGGCAGTTGTAGGCATTGTTTCGAAACCAGGCCTCATACATCATGACCACGTCTGCGGGCACATTTTGCGTAAGTTTGACCTCGAGTTCCACCTCCCCGACCTTGTTGAAAACCCGGACCTGATCACCGTCTGTGATTCCCCGCTCACTGGCAGCCGTGGGATGCAGGTAGCAGTAAGGTTTTTTGTTAAACTCCTCCATCCAGTCAATGTTGATAAACTGGGAATGAATGCCGAACTTGGTGTGTGGGGTCAGCAGCCGGAGCTTGTCATAGGGTTTTCTGGCCGCCTTGAACTTTGGCAGGGCCTGGTGGCCGTGTTGTGCGCAGAGATCGGACCTGAATTCGTATTTTTTCGAAGGCGTGCCGAATTCCAGGTCATGCCAGGATGCCGGATGCATTTTGGCCTTGGCCGGGCCCTTTTTCAGGTCCTGCCAGGAATCGATGCCAAACAGGTCGTAAATGTCCTGGTTAAACTCCTTGATCATCCACTGCCGGGTATCGACTTCCGTGGGGAAAGTGCAGGAGCCGGGCTTGAGTTTGTTCATGCGTGCGGAAAGCGCGGCCGCGATCTCGGTGTTGGACTTGGCCTCATACATGGGTTTTATGCCCTGCTCGTTGACAGACAGCCAGTAATGCCAGTAGCTTGCGTTGATGGTGGATTCCTCAAACAACGTGGTCACCGGCAGCACGATATCCGAGAGTTCCACTGTCTGGGTGAAAAACTGCTCCACACTGACGATGAGTTCGGGCTTCTTGAAGGCTTCGAGCATCCTGGGCCGGTCAAAGTCCTGGGAAAGCACGTTCTTGCACGAAATCCAGAGAACCCGGATGGGCGGATCATCGGCTGTCAGAAGCATCTCCGCGGTCTTGTTGATGTTCAATGCCCGATCCGTGTATTCAGCCTCTTCATCGCCGGAAAAGTCAAAGTCGCCCTTGGGGCCTTTGCCGCCCAGAAACCCCTTTGCGCCCTCGGGGCGCTTCTGGAGCAGGGCGTGGTAGTTAAAGCCCCAGGTGCGCATATGGCCGTAACGGGCACCGCCGCCGGTCTTGCCGACGTTTCCGGTCATTGCGGCCAGCGCGTCAATGGAGCGCACCGTGGCCCCGCCGTTGACATGGCGCTGCAGGCCGTAGCCGATCCATATGGTGGCCGGCTTTGCCGCGGCAAACTCCTCTGCAACCTCAACAATCTGCTGCTGCGGAATGCCGGATTTTTCCGAGGCCCACTGCACAGTGATCTCATTTCGCAGATAGTCGGCAAACTCGTTAAACCCCACGGAATTTTCCTCAACCCAGGCTTTGTCAAAAAGCCCCTTGTCCAGGATGTGCCTGGCCATGCCCAAAGCCAGGGCGCCGTCCATGGAGGTGTCAACCTGCCAGTAAACATCGGCCTTGGCCGCGGTCTGAGTGAACACCGGGTCGATGCAGACCACCTTGGCGCCCCGGTCCTGTGCCGCGTAAATGTATTTCATGGTGTGCACGGAATTCCAGGCCGGATTGGCGCCCCACAGGATAATATAGCGCGAGTTGACCATGTCCTCCGGATCATTGCACCACATGTCGCCCAGGTCGTAATTCTGGGCGTCAATACCCGCGGGCCAGCACGGTGTTCCCACAAGGCGTGTTGTGTAGCCAAGCGAGGTCATCATGCCCTCCACTGCGTAGTTGGTGATCCCGAAGTTGCCGGAATACTTGGTCAGGCCCAGGCCGAGCATGGAGTCGTCCTTGTCATTGATCTCCACGAGCTTTTTGGCGATCATGTCCATGGCCTCGTCCCAGGAAATGCGCCGCCAGTTGCCCGAGCCCCGCCCGTCCTGGATCATGGGGTACTTGATCCGGTCCGGGCTGTAGGGCCGGCGCGTGTAGGCATAGCCCTTGACGCACAGGCCGCCGTCGGTAAAGGTCGATTCCTTGGCGCCTTCGATAAACTGCAGCACGCCGTCTTTTACATAGCTTTTAATGGAGCAGGTGTCATAGCAGTTGCGCGGGCAGGCGTTGCGGTATATTTCATAGTCGCCCTCATAGATGATTTTCCCGGCTTTGGCGTCAAAAGACCTCAGCAGGCCGCCCGGCATTGCTGCCAGCGCGCCCGCGGCAGCCAGGCACCGGAGAAATTTCCTGCGCGACATGGGACATCCGATGGCCTGTTTTACGCTTTCTGCATCCCGTTTATCCATTCCATCCTCCCTGTTTCAGGTGTTGATTTCTCTGCGCATTGATAAGCACGGCCTGGTCATCCACCCATTGGCCGGCAAGCTTTGCGGCCCGGACAATGGCCGGATGCGCGGACTCTGCCTGGCTGACACGTTTGACAAATGCGGGTATCCAGGCGGCCATGTGCCGGCACACGAAAAATTGCCGCAGCTCATCGAGTTCGGCGGACCCGCCCTGCTGCGCGGCATTTTCCATGACCAAAGCCGCATCCAGCTCCAGACTGACATGATCTTCCGGCAGCGCATTTTTCCAGGGCGAAACCAGACCCATCATTTCATAGACCGATCGGACCATCATGGTGGTGGGCCCCATGACAAGCGGTTCGGTTTCCAGGTACACCGAGGCAAAGGGCGGGGCCTCCAGTGATTTTGGCCCCACAAACAGTCGGGTAAACGCATATTCAACCTGTCGCCAGTCGTTGACCCGGGGCAGGGGGTTTTGCAGGGCTTCACTGATTTGCAGGTATGCGCGCTTGTGCCCGGAGGCATCAGCAGAGATGAAAAAATCCCGCAGGGCCGGGCCAAGAGGGTTTGTGATCGGGTCAGGGTTCATTTGTGTTCCGTGATTAAAGATTGATTGCCTTATAAAAGTTTAACCATTGCCGGTGAAACAGCAAGGAGAAACCCGGCCCTTGCATGGACCACCAAGCCCCCATTGACATGGAATCAGGACTTGTCGTAAGCTGACAAATCCACACCATAGAGATTGGGGCCGGCCATAGCTGTTAGTGCTTGGTTCTGTATTTTTCGCATGATGCCGACCCGGGGGTGCTTTGCTCCCTGCTGACCGCTTGCGCGCTCAATGCGACTCGCAAACCACCCCCGGGCCGGCATCATGGCTGACTGTGTGCAAATTTTCACACCAAAGAAGCCCGGAGCAACATATCTAATTCTTCAAAGTAACTTCAGGGAAAGTTACTGTTATAGCTCGGTCCCGGGCGGCAGCCCGGGTGAAACACTTCCAAGGAAGTTCAAGGGCGGGGTCTGCTTTTGAAGCGACATTGAGCGTTTTTGCGTGAAGACTTAAACTGTTGGAAAAAAGCAGGGCGAATTTGCAAATTTTAAGCAAAGGCATTTGATGAATCCGCAAAAACGATCAGGAGCAAAAAAGCTGACGCCGACCGCAGGGCTTTCTTCCTGCAACAACAGCGGACGCGGTAAAAAGCTTTTTACGAAACCATCATAATCAACCAAGAGATAAAACCGTCTTGACACAGGATTTTCCAAATTCTGGCGCACCTTACCGCGGCTGGCGGGTATACCTGCATCCGCGGGTGACGGGAATGCTGTTTCTCGGGTTTTCAGCAGGCCTGCCCCTGCTGCTGGTGGGCGGCACGTTTACCGCCTGGCTGCGGGATCTGGGCGTGGAACTGGCAGCCATCGGGTTTCTTTCCTGGGTGGGCATCGCCCATTCCATAAAGGTTTTCTGGGCCCCTGTGGTGGATCGCGCCCCCCTGCCCTGGCTGACCCGGGTACTGGGCCGCCGCAGGGCCTGGATGCTGGCGGCGCAAACAGCCGTGGGTTTGTCTTTTCTGGGCATGGCGGCCGCCGATCCCGTGGATCAGCTTTGGCTGGTGGCCGTCTGGGCAGTGATTGCCGCGCTGGGATCAGCCACCCAGGACGTTGCTGTTGACGCCTACCGGGTGGAAGCCGTGGCCAGGCATCTGCAGGCGGCCATGGCTGCGGCTTATGTCACCGGCTACCGAATCGCCCTGCTTGTGGCCGGGGCCGGGGTGCTCCATATTGCAGCCGTGGGAAGCTGGTCACTGGCATATGGCGTCATGGGGGTATTGATGGCCGTGGGCATCATCACCACCCTGCTCACGGGAGAGCCAGAGGTCAATATCAACGGCAAAACCCGGGAACTGGAGGAAACCGTCATCCGCTACCTGGAAACCACCCGGCATACCGGGATCCGGCGGCGGGTGACCGCGTGGCTCATCAGCGCCGTGATCTGCCCGTTTGCCGATTTTTTCAAGCGCTACGGCAAGGCGTCTTTGGCCATACTGGTTTTTGTGGCCCTGTTCCGCATCAGTGACATTTTTATGGGGGTCATGGCCAATCCCTTTTACCTGGATCTCGGATTTGACAAAACCCAGATCGCAAACGTGGCAGCCGCATTCGGCCTGGCCATGACCCTTTTGGGCGCGGCCGCGGGCGGCCTTTTGACCGCGCGCTCTGGCATTGCGGTCATGCTTTTGTTTACCGCGTTCATGGCCCCGGCCACCAACCTGCTCTTTGCCTGGCTGGCCGTCACCGGCCCGGAGATCCATGGGCTGGCCGTTGCCATTATTGCCGACAACATCACCGGCGGACTGGCCATTTCAGTGTTTCTGGCCTATCTGTCCAGCCTGACCAACAGCGCCTACACCGCCACCCAGTACGCCCTGCTCAGCTCATTGATGACCCTTCCGGGTCAATTTGCCGGGGGATTTACCGGTGTGCTGGCACAGCACACCGGCTGGGCCGGCTTTTTTCTGATCACCGCTGTCATGGGTATTCCGGCCATTGTCCTGGCACTGGTGCTGATAAAAATCGCCCATCCGGATCGCAGGCCCAGACCGGGCATGGGGGATTGACCAGATCATTGCCGACCGGCAGCCCGCACACCGAATCATACAGGGTGTTGCAGCATCCATGACCTACTTGTCCCGCAGCAGTTCAAGGGCCACCAGTACCCGGACCTGTTTTTCCACAACCCCCATTTCGGCAAAGCGGCCGTCGCCGACATTGTAGTCAAGGCGATTGATGGTAAATTCCGCCTCAAATCCGGCCACTTCCTGGCCCTTTTCCATGGGGTTGTCCTGTTTGCCCAGGAAGGTGAACGGAATTTCCACCTGCCGGGTCACATCACGCACGGTGAGATCGCCTTCCATGATGTAGCGATTGTCCTCCATGTGCCGGATATCAGTGCTCGAAAAGGTCATCTCCGGATATTGGCCGGCGGCGAAAAAATCATCGGAACGCAGGTGATTGTCGCGCTTGGCGATACCGGTATTAATGGTGTCCACCTTGACAGTGAAATCAACACTGCCGGCTGTGATATTGTCGGGATCAAAATCCACGGTTCCGGTAAATCCCTTAAACTGCCCCCGCACCGTTGCCAGGGTGTGGCGGGTATCGAAATAAATGCTGGAATGGTCGGTGTCGATGCGCCAGTTTTCTGCCTGCGCAGAAACAGTGCCGGCCACTAACAACACCAAACAGAAAATCAGCGCGGATAAACGAAAACGGATGTTCATGATTTGCCTCCTTTTGTTTATTCTTCGACCACAATGGCCCCGGGGGCGCATTCCTCGGCCGCCTGCCGGACCCGGTCGGCGTATTCGGCCGGAACCTCGCTGACGGTTACCCGGGCCAGCATCTGATCATTATCGTATTCAAACACCTCCGGGCATACCTTGCTGCAGTTGCCGTCTCCCATGCAAAGATCATAATCAATCTGTACCTTCATTTTTTTTCTCCTTCCCCATCTGACAGATGCTTTTGATATATGTATCCGGTCGCCAACAGATCCGGTAAAACAATAACCTCACAACCCGGTTTTGTCCAATCCGGGGCGGTGTGCACATGACAGACATGAACATGTGACACGTTGACACACATTTCAGGCCAATTCAGCACGCCTGAAAGAAAAAGAAAAATTCATTCTTTTCAGACAATTGTTCTCCAATTGGATGCCTGCGAAAAAAATTGGCACAGCTTCTGCAATTCTCACGGCGAAACATTGCGAACCTGGAAATTGGACTCCATCGCAATTCTAAATCCAAGAAACAAGGAGGTATGCAACAATGCAAACCCGAAAAATGACTTCCAAAACCCGTCTCTTTAAAATCCTGTGTCCCCTGCTCATCGGGTGTTTCACTCTGGCAATCGCTCCGGCCATGGCCCAGCAGGACGGCGGCAGCGGCTACGGCGGGCAGCAGGGTCAGCAGCAGAATCAGCAGGGCCAGCAGCAGTATGGTCAGCAGACCCGGCAGAAGGCGGATTTTGAAGACAAGACCATTGAAAAATTCGCCAAGGCCCATAAGGAAGTGCGCGATCTGCAGGAAGATTACTCCTCTGAACTACAGAACGCCGATGATGAAAACCAGGCACGGGATCTGCAGAGCAAGTATCGGGAAAAAATCATGAGCGTGATCGAGGAAAATGATCTCGGCGTGGAAAAATACAATGAAATCAGCATGGCCATGCAGCGCGATTCCGACCTGCGGGAAAAAGTCGAAGATAAGATGTAACTTGAACAAAGGAGGCAGAGCATGAAGAAATACATTACCCTTGTTCTCCTGGTGCTCTTTACCCTGGGTTTCAGCCTTGGCTGTGAGGCACCACCCGAAGACCCTGCCCAGCAGCAACAGCAGCAACCGGGTCAGCAGCCGGGTGACGGCGGTCAACGGCCCGGCCAGCAGCCCGATGGTGAAGAGGAATCTTTCTAAACCAGGAGCTGTTTCATCATCATTTCCCCCTCCGAAACCGGGTTCCGGGTGTCTGCTGACACCCGGAACCCGGTTTTTTCTGCGTCTTTTAACCCAAATTAAGCGTGCAGGGCCTGATCCAGATCCGCGGCAATATCATCAATGTGCTCGATTCCCACCGACAGGCGGATCATGTCCGGGCTGACCCCGGCTTCAATCTGCTGGGCATCGGTTAACTGGGAATGGGTGGTGCTGGCCGGATGCAGGGCCAGGCTCTTGGCATCGCCCACATTGGCCAGATGGGAAAACAATTTCAGGCTGTCGATAAACCGCTTTCCCGCATCCCTTCCGCCCTTGATGCCGAATACCACCATGGCGCCGAATCCGTTTGCCAGGTAGCGTGAGGCCACCGGATATGCGGGATCATCTGCAAGGCCCGGATAGCGCACCCAGCCCACCTGCGGATGCGTCTTTAAAAATTGGGCCACGGCCATGGCGTTTTCGCAGTGCCGCTGCATGCGAAGGGGCAGAGTCTCCATGCCCTGGAGAAAAATCCAGGCGTTGTCGGGCGAAATACAGGCCCCCAGGTTGCGAAGGGCCACCAGCCGCATGCGCATGACAAAGGCAATGGGATTGTTCTCCCCCAGATCAGAGGCAAACCGCAAATTGAAATTGCTTGGATCCGGGGTGTTAAACATCTCAAACTTGGGATCTGTCCAGTCAAAATTGGCCCCGTCGATCACCACACCCCCGATGCCCGTGCCGTGGCCGCCGATCCATTTGGTGGCCGAATTGACCACCACATTGGCCCCGTGCTCAATGGGACGCAGCAGATACGGCGTGGTAAAGGTATTGTCAATGATCAGCGGCATGTGGTGTTTTTCGGCGATTTTGGCCACAGCTTCGATGTCTGTGAACTCCAGGGCGGGATTGCCGATGGTTTCGGCAAACAGGGCCCGGGTGTTTTCATTAATGGCCGCTTCAAAACTCTCCGGGCTGCGGGCATCCGCAAACCGGGTGCGGATGCCCATCTGGGGCAGAATGCTGTCAAACATGGTGTAGGTGCCGCCGTAGAGATTGTTGGCGGAAACAATCTCCTGTCCGGCCGAGCAGATATTGATAATGGAATAAAAAATTGCAGACGTGCCCGAGGCCAGGGCCAGGGCCGCGCCCCCGGCTTCCATGGCGGCCATGCGCTTTTCCATGACATCCTGGGTAGGGTTCATGATGCGCGTGTAAATATTGCCCGGCTCCTGGTAGGAAAACAGCCGGGCCGCATGATCCGAGTTTTCAAACACATACGAGGTGGTCCGGTGTACGGGAACCGCCCGGGCCCCCGTGGCCGGGTCCGGCACCTGGCCGGCATGCAGGCAGATGGTTTCAAAACGTTTCTGGTCAGACATATCCCCTCTTTTGGGCTTTTTCGGATTTATTTACAAAAACAGGGCAGTGCTGATATAGCGTTCGCCTGTGCTGGGCAGGATGGTAACAATGCGCTTTTTGGCAAACTCCGGCCGCCCGGCCAGCTCCAAAGCCACCCATGCCGCTGCCCCGGAGGAAATCCCGCAAAGGATGCCTTCCCGACTGGCAAGGGCTCTGGCTGTTTCAAAGGCCTGATCGTTTGTCACCGTGATTACCTCGTTGATCAGGGACTGGTCAAGAATTTCCGGGACAAAGCCGGCACCGATGCCCTGAATCTTGTGGGAGCCCGAAGCCCCGCCGGAAAGCACCGGCGAGTCGGCCGGCTCCACGGCCACGGCATAAAATTGCGGATTTCTTTGCTTTAACAACCCTGCCACGCCTGTGATCGTGCCGCCTGTGCCCACGCCGGCCACCAGGACATCCACCTGACCGCCCGTGTCGTGCCAGATTTCTTCTGCGGTTGTTTTGCGGTGGATTTCCGGGTTGGCCGGGTTGGAAAACTGATCGGGCATAAAGGCATTTTCATAGGTGGCCACCATTTCCCTGGCCGCCTGAATGGCGCCTTTCATGCCGTATTCCGCCTGGGTGAGCACCAGTTCCGCTCCCAGGTGGGAAAGCAGCTTGCGCCGCTCGATGCTCATGGTCTCGGGCATGGTCAGACACAGCCGGTAGCCCCGAACCGCGCATACAAAGGCAAGGGCAATGCCGGTGTTGCCGCTGGTGGGCTCCACAATCAGTGATCCCGGCCCGATTTTTCCCTCTCGTGCGGCCGCATCCAGCATGGCCGCTCCAATCCGGTCCTTCACACTTCCCAGGGGGTTGAAAAATTCAAGCTTGGCATAGACTTCAGCCCCGGCAGATGCCGGGCCGGATTCAGATAAGCTATTTAGCCGCACCAGGGGCGTGTTTCCCATGGTCTCGGAGATATCGGCAAACAGGGGCATTTTTTGTGCCTCTTTTATGACATCAAACCCTCATGGAATCCCAAAAAGTCCTAAAACTGATGGAATCGTCAAAAAACAAAGAAACACTTCTTGATTTTACTTAACACTTAATCACTTAAAACTTAACACTGCCTGTAAAAAAGACTTTTTACAGGCTCATCAAACCCTTAGCGGGTTTTTCCGGTAAATCAGGCGCGGCGATTCCAGAAGCACCGTGGTGTCGGCGGGAACCGGCTCGGTGATCCAGACATTGCCGCCGATCACTGAACGGGCGCCGATAATGGTGTCTCCGCCCAGGATCGTGGCCCCGGAATAAATGACCACGTCGTTTTCAATGGTGGGATGGCGCTTGGTTTCCCGCATTTCATCGGCCTTGCTGCGGGGCACGGAAAGGGCCCCGATGGTAACCCCCTGGTAAATGCGCACGTTATCGCCGATCCGGGCGGTTTCGCCCACCACAACACCGGTGCCGTGATCAATGGTGAAGCTTTCACCGATGACCGCGCCCGGATGAATGTCAATGCCGGTGATCCTGTGGGAATGCTCGGTCATGATCCTGGGAACCAGGGGAACAGACAGGGCATGGAGCCGATGGGCAATGCGGTAGACCATGATGGCAAACATGCCCGGATAGCTGAAAATGATCTCATCGTAGCTCTTGGCAGCCGGGTCACCCTTGTATGCCGCGACAACATCCTTTGCCAGCTGATGCTGCAGATCCGGAACGGATTGGAGAAACGCCAGGGCGGCTTCATATCCGCGCTTCCGGCAGTCGCTGCATTCCAGGTCAAACTTGAAGCATTCATAGCGAACAGCCCGGGTAATCTGCTCGGCCAACATGTCATATAACAGGGTCACCTGCCGGCCCATGTTGTATTTGAGATTCACTGGATCGATTTTTTCCCGGCTGAAAAAACCGGGAAACAGCATTTCCCGAAGATTCTGAAGGATATCAATGACTTCTGCCTCAGAAGGAGCAGGCTCGTAATCGATATGGGTATAAGACTGCTCCTCGCCGCAGCCCGCAAGGATGTCCTCCACCACCCCGGGCAGTTTTTGTCTGTATCCGGAGTAGTCGCGTACCTCGTCCTTGCAGGTCATAGCTTTGGGATGCCGGGTATCACTTTCCATTATCTGCCTTTTTCATATGGGCGGGGCAATGGTAACCAGCACCCGCATGTCGGTTTCCGCCCGGATGCCGTGGGGTTCGCTGATATCGGAGATCAGAACATCTCCCGGGGCTGCGGGGATGCCCGCGTCTTCTGCGCCCAGAAACTCGCCGGTGCCCTCAAGCACGGTGATGCTCAGCTGGCCGTCAATGTCATGGGAATGCACGGGCAGTTCCTGGCCGGCTTTGAAATTGAAGTTGATCACCTTGAAATAAGGTGAATCATGCACCAGCAGTTTTTTTAATGATTTTTCCGAAAAATCGTTTTCCTTAAACACTTCCACTTTTTTGAGCATGTCGGCTCCTTTCGCCAATGCCGTTGGTGTGGCTGCAAAATCCCCCCGGGGGTACGGGCCCGGAACCCGTCCGGTGCCCGCACCGGGTTGCGGGAGGACAACCCTGTTCTTTGTTGCTGTTTACCCCAGAATGGCCTTAAGATCCTCGTCCGGGGTGCTGATGGGCTTGATGTCGAATTTGTCCACCAGGACATTGAGCACGTTCGACGATACAAACGCCGGCAGGCTCGGGCCCAGGCGGATATCTTTGATGCCCAGGTAAAGCAATGTCAGCAGGATGGCCACGGCCTTCTGCTCGTACCAGGAGCATATGATGGAAAGCGGCAGATCGTTTACCCCGCAGTCAAAAGCATCTGCCAGGGCAGAGGCGATCTTGACAGCCGAATAGGCATCATTGCACTGACCGAGGTCGAGCAGGCGCGGAATGCCGCCGATGGCCCCCAGCTTTTTGTCAAAGAATCTGAATTTGCCGCAGGCAAAAGTCAGCACCATGGTATCTTCCGGTGCCTTTTCAACAAACTCGGTGTAATAGTTGCGGCCCGGCTTTGCGCCGTCACATCCGGCCACCACGAAAAAGTGGCGGATGTCTTTGTTTTTCACCCCTTCGATGACCTTGTCGGCCACGCCGAGTACCGCGTTGTGGCCAAAGCCCACCATGACCGATCCGCGATCAATGTCTGCGTCATATCCGGGCAGGGAAAGCGCCTTTTCAATGGCCGGGCTGAAATCCTTGTCCGCGATATGGGTGACCCCGGGCCAGCCCACAAGGCCGGTGGTGAAAATATTGTCCTGATAGACATCCTGGGGCTTCTGGATGCAGTTGGTGGTCATGACAATGGCGCCCGGAAACTCGGCAAACTCCTTTTTCTGGTTCTGCCAGGCCGTGCCGTAATGGCCGTAGAAATGCTCGTATTTCTTGAGCTCCGGATAGCCGTGGCAGGGCAGCATCTCACCGTGCGTATAGACGTATATACCCTTTCCCTCGGTCTGCTTGAGGATGGTTTCAAGATCTTTGAGATCATGGCCGGAGACCAGCAGGGCCTTGCCCTTTTTGGCGCCCAGGGGCACTTCGGTAGGTTCAGGATTGCCGTATGCGCCGGTGTTGGCCGCATCCAGCAGTTCCATGGTCACCAGGTTGATCTCCCCGCACTTGAGCACCAGCCCAAGCAGGTCATTGACCCCCAGATTGTCGTCCAGGGTGGCGGCCAGACCCTCGTAAATGAAATCGAAAATCTGATCGTCTGTCTTGCCCAGAATCGCGGCGTGATCGGCATAGGCGGCAATGCCCTTGATGCCGTAGGTCAGGGTCTCCTTTAAGGACAGGATGTCCTGGTCCACAACCGGCTTTTCAGCCTCGGGACCGAAATCTTCGCCCTGGGCCACCAGTTCCTCAACCGTGGCCGCCGGGGTGAAAGTTGCCGGGCCGCTGGTGAAATCAGCCCATCCGCCGGCTGCTTGCACTTTTTTCTTCAGTTCGTCGCGATGGCTGACGCACTGGTTGATGAGTTCCACAAACCGGGGCGGATCAAAATCCACGTTGGTCAGGGTGGAAAACATGGCCTCACAGGCGAAATGATCGATCCTGCTGTCCTTTACGCCGACCTTGCGGCCCTCTTTGGCTACCTGGGCCAGGCCTTTGACCGCGTAGATCAGTACATCCTGGAGTTCGGCCACATCCGGCTGTTTGCCGCAGACACCAATTTTTGTGCAGCCTTCGCCTTTTGCGGTTTGTTCACACTGAAAACAGAACATGGGATGCCTCCTTTTTTGGGGGTAATTTTTCAATTTTAATGCAGTTACACTTTTTCGATGTTTCGGTCATGTTATAGACCGCCAGGCGAATCCAGACCTTGACTTAGGTCAAGAGGAAGAATTTTTTCCTAAACTGAGTGTTTCAAATTTTTAAAATTTTTATTTGTCTATTATTTTAAAAGGGTTAAGACCATTTTTAGCTTTAAAAATTTGAAACACTCAGTTTAGGTTTTTGCAAAAAAACAAAACCTCCGTTTTATCCTTATTTAAAAAAGATAAAACGGAGGTCTGTGTTTTGCAAAAAATGCCGGCGCCGGGTGAAAGACCCGGCCTTCCGGAGTTACTGGCTGCCGAAAATGGCCTCGGGCCGGGTGGTTCTGCCCGTGGCATTGGGGAAATCCGGTGCCTTTTCAGCCTTTTTGTTGTGCTCGATTAACTCCCGGCCTTTCTTCATAAAGGAATTATACCGGTGCTTGACCTCGTAGAACCCGTGCCACCATGTATAATCCGGGGCCATCATGGCCGCTCCCATGCGGGCCCGCCGGCCTTCGTGATGCCACAGCTCATAGTATTCAACCTCTATTTTTTCATCAAACATCTTTTCATCATCCACCAGCCCCTTTTCATAAAGCTCGTTCATCAGGTCCCTGGCCGGCTTGAAATAAACCTCGTTGTATTCCTCCACCACCTTGTCAAAAGTGGCGTAATGATCGTCCACCCAGTTGTTGCCATGGCACTGCAGACAGATCTCCTTCATTTTCTTGCGCTCCACCTCCCAGTTGGTTTTGGCGGGAAACGCTTTGAAATCGGAGGGGCGGACGGTTAACGGCGCCTGGATCTCCCAGGACAGCCGCTCTGTGACGTCATGGGTGGTGCGGGTGGAGCCGGCACCGCTCATGTGGCAGGAAGCGCATGTGGGCGCACGGTAATCCACGCCCGGAGACCAGGTGCCAGGGGCGGCGTCCCAGTTGTATTCGTCACCGAAACTGTCGTAAATGGCCCCGTGCTTGGACTCGGTATAAATCTCGATCTGGGGATGGTCCGGACCCAGATGGCACTGACCGCAGGCCTGGGGTTTTCTGGCCTCCATCACCGAAAAACGGTGCCGGGTATGGCAGGAACTGCAGCTTCCCTTGCTGCCGTCCAGATTCATGCGTCCCACGCCCACGTTGGGCCAGGTTTCCGGGGTGAGGTTGCCTTCCTCATCGGTTTCCAGCACGGTGCCGTGGCAGTAAAAACACCCGGAAGCCCGCTCAAAATCGCTGTTCATGCCCTTGTTTAGCCAGGGATCGATTTTCCAGATGATCTCCAGGGTATTGGCGTGCTTGCTGCGCTTGTACTGCTCGGCCTCGTCCGGGTGGCAGCGGGAGCAGTCCTTGGGTGTGACCACGCCGGCCACGGGCACCCGATACTGTTTTCTGCCCCATTGGGAATCGGTTTTTTCATACTGCTGGAAGTGCTCCTTGCTCACGTCCGGATCGGTTTGCTCGGCTTTGTGGCAGTCAATGCAGGTGATATTGGCATTGGCGTGCCGGCTGTTTGCCCAGTCACCGAATATGCCCGGATGCTCCTGTTTGTGGCACTGGATGCAGGCCACGCCAGCCTCTGAAATGGAGCGCTCGATGCGGAACTCCTTTTGCTTGGCCATGTCCTGCTCAGCCTGGGAAGATACAACAGCCGGCAAAGCCAGCAAAAATAACATGGCACTGATCACCGTGCAGAATAATAATTTTTTCATACCCGCCCTCCATGCGTCAGAAAAGGGTGATGATTCATATGGTTGCACACTTTGATCAATTCAGTTCATACTGCTTATAGCGGTAGACCTCGGCGGGGTTGTGCACCAGGTCTCTGTGGCAGTCCACGCATCGTTTCTCCCGGCCGGGTAGCGCGTGGATCACCGAGCGATGAGCCAGCATGGCCCCGCGCTTGTCCGGAATATACAAAATATTGCGATGGCATTTCTGACACTGGGCATTGTCAAAGGAATCATAGGCTTTTTGCCGGTTTTTTTCCCGGTCGTATTCATCCATAGTGAAATGCACCACAATATCTTTAATGCCGTGCAGGGTTTTTTTATAGAAAAAATCCACGGTGTCGTGGGGTGCGGGCAGGTGGCAGTCCATGCAGTCGGCCACAAAGCCCTGGGCGTTGTTGACGTGGGTGGAGGTTTTCCACGTATTGTAGGCGTATTCAATTTCGTGGCAGGAAGCGCAGAACTGCGGAGTGGAAGTGCGTACCATGGTGTAGTAAGTCATTGAAAAAACCGGAAAACCGATGGCAATACCGGCGGCCACCAGAAGAAAAGCCGTGAGATAGGGTCGTTTCCTTTTCATAAGCCTCCTGTTTCCAGGTGCGGTCTTTTAGGGTAAACGGCCAATAAGGGAGCTGAAAAACGTTATGATAAAATAAAAAATATCGGCTGTGCAAAAAATTGTCAATTTGTTAATGCAAAATTTTTTGACTGCCGCGCTTTTTTTAAAGGGCACAAACCCAGTTGCGGCCCGCATCCTTGGCCTTATACAACGCCTGATCACCCCGCTTAATCAAGGATTCGGGAGAATCATCCGGGGCCAGCCCGGCAACACCCATGCTGGCGGTAACCTGATAGTGGTTTTCCAATATGGCGGCACCGGCCAAGCGCTGCCGCAGCCGGTCTGCAAGCGATAGGGCCTCTTTTATGGTTGTATGGGGCAGATACAGGATAAATTCCTCACCGCCGAAACGGGCGGCAAAGTCCTCCTGCCGGCAGCTTTCCCGAACAAGGCCGCCAAAGTGTCTCAGCACGGCATCTCCGGCATCATGGCCATAGATGTCATTGATGTGCTTGAAGTGATCCAGGTCCATCATAACAACCGCCAAAGGCATCTGATGACGACGGGCAAGATTAAACGCCTCCTGGTAGCGCTCCTGGAAATAGGCACGGTTGGCCAGACCCGTGAGGGAATCGGTGCGGGACAATTCCGTGATTTTCCGGTTGGCCTTTTCCAGGTCCCGGTTTTTTTGGGCGAGTTCCCGGCTCAGACCGGACAGTTCGTTATTGAGAAGCGACATGCTCTCCAGCACTTCATTGTCCGTGCCGCCAAGGCGGTCTCCCAGCACCAGAAACCCTTCTTCTATCGCAAAGGTATAGCATTTAAAAAGAATTTCCGTGTAGCAGATCCTGAAAATCTGGGGCAGCAGGCTGTTGTCCTGCCTGGAAACCAGCAGGGAAAACCCTTCTTCGCCTTCAAGGGAGCACAAAATATCGCCCAAAAACCTTCCCAGGGGCTTTTCCGGCAGATGGAGATTTCTGGCCAGGTTATCATTGCAGGCCAGGATGCGATGGTCCCTGTCGGTGACCACGGCCAGGGTGCTGCCGGCTGCATTGAAAAACACCCGGAACGCCAGTGGATTTGCCTTGATCACTTCCAGCAGGGTCATCAGCAAATCGCTTTCCCCCATTGATCCGCCAGGGCCACGGCCTGTTCCGGATTTTCGGCAAATCCGTCCGCCCCCAGCTTTTGCGGCAGTTCCGGATAACCGCCAAACGCCTGTCCGCCGATCATGATTTTGGGCTGCCGGCCTTCGGGCCAGGTCCGGATGGCCTGGATGACATTTTGAATGGATTCGAGATTAAACGGCACAGTGATTGAAACGCATACCAGGTCAAAGCCGCTGGCTGAAACATATTCCAGCAGCTCCTCCGAAGGGGTGTTGGCGCCCAGAAAGGTGATTTCCCATCCGTCGGCCTCCAGGGCATTGGCCACCATGGCGGCCCCGATTTCATGGAACTCGTTTGCCGTGGCCGTGACCACGGCTTTGCCCTTTGATTGTTCGGGCGATTCCATGAGCTCGATATACTGTACAGCCATAACCCGGTTAACAAGGGCCGAGGCCAGATGTTCCTTTGCCACGCTGATTTCACCCCTCTCCCACATGGCGCCCACGGCATACATGGCCGGCTGGACCACATGGATATAAAAATCATTGAGCCTGGCCAGGTCCGGCACAGCCTTTTTTGCCACGGCCATGGACGCCTGTCGGTCTGCACTTAACAGGCCCTGGAGAAACTGTTCATACACGGGCCGCCATTGGGCATCGGGCTCCATGGTTCGGTCATGAGACTGCTTTGAAAGCTGGATGAACTTCTCATGCCTGGAAATCATCCAGCCATAGACCGCATCCAGACAAGCCGCAGAGTCCGGCGCCAGGGTTTCTTCCAGAACATCCCGCCACGTCTGCAAATGAGCGGGAAAATAATTAAAGGAAAAACCGCGGCCGGTGTATGCCCGGTAAACCCAGGGGATGGTGTTGAGCAGCAGCGCGTATTCATTTAAAGAAAACACATTGCTCATAAAAAGGCCATGATTTCTGTGATTGTCAAACATCATGCTCACGGGATTGCCGCCGATCAACAGATCCAGTTCGGGCCGGCGGCGCATGCGGTTATTGACCTTTTCGACCATTTCACCCAGATGCTGCTTATATGCCATGGCCGCATCCGGGGGAACTTCAGGCAGCCGGCTGATTTCTTCTTTCAAATCCGTATCCATATCTTCCTCGCAATCATCAGACCGGGCTTTTCAGCCCGCTCCGAAAACAGAAAACCCATGGACCAATATTTTTGTTATTGATCATCAATGACGGCCGGTGTTTTTTTCAGCCAAACAGCAAAGCACGCCCCGCCCAGATCTGAATCACGGACTTCAACATTCCCGTTGTGGGCCCGGGCGCAGGCCTCAACCGAAAGCAAGCCCAGGCCGCTTCCATTTTTTCGGGTGGTATAAAAAGCTTCCATTACGGTTTTGCGCATATTCGGGGCAATGCCCGGACCGTTGTCATGGACTTCCACGGACACAACATCATCGTGCTCAAGCAGGTCCACCCGAATACGGCCGTGCTCACCCGCAGCCTGGGCGGCGTTGAGCACCAGATTGAGAATCATCTGGTAGACCAGAAGCAGATTGCCCATAAACATCAAATCCGCCGGCCCCGTGCGCTCAATTTTGCAGAAACGAAGGCTGCGGTGCTTTTCCGCAAAGGCCAGGGCATCGCCGACAGCTGCAAAAATATTAAAATACGTTTTTCTGGTCTCCCGGCCGCTGACCCGGGCCAGTCTCCGGGCAAGTGCTTTAAGTCGGTCCTGGGCGGAAAAAACCTTTTGCAGGGTGTCCTTTTTTTCTTCACCGGCGGCATCCGCCAGTTCCTGTACATGATATTCCAGGGTCATAAGCAGGTTGCTGACCTCGTGGGCAACCGAATCGGCCAGCACAAGGGCCGAGGCCTGCCGCTCGGCGGCTATCAGGCGGTTGCCGAAATTCAGCAGCCTGCGCTGCTGCCGGTCAAGACGCAGCAGCATGGCATAAAGCACGCAAAACAGCACAACAGTTGTAAAGAATACAAACAGCAGGCCCTTGGTTTTTTCAATCAACGCCAGGTCAGGAACCGAGGCAGCAGCCAGTGCCGCGAAATGGCCTGAAAAAAGAATGTAGAGAACCCCGGCCGCAAAAAAGACACCGCAGGCGGCCAGCGCGATTTTCAATGGCCTGCCCGGCGGTTCAATCAAGTCCGGTCCCGGGGATGAAAACGAAGACATCCGGTGACCTGCCATTCTGCCCTCCCTAAAAACAAGCCTGTTGCCGGAAAATCCGGCAGTTGCCCTCTGGCAAATGCGCCAACAATTGATTTAAGTCAAGGACGCGAGGCGTATCCTGTAATACATATATTTACAATATTATCTGTTTTTGCAACCATGTTTCCAGGACAAAACAATGAAAAAGCATCTGCCCAAAATTCTCCTGATTCTGATTCTTTTGCTGCTGGCAGCCGGAGCCGTGTTTCTGGTGCACCATCGCAAATCCGAACTTTCGGGAATGGATACGGTACCCGCTCCCGCCCTGCCCGTCCATGTCAGCAAGGTGGAAACAGGCGCAGTGGCGCAAACGCGGCATTACCTGGGGATCCTCGAGCCTGTGGTCTCGGCCCGGATTGCCGCCCGGGTCACCGGTTATCTGAATTCTGTACCAGTAGACACCGGCGACAGGGTGCGAAAAAACCAGGTTATTGCCGAGATTGACGACCGGCTGCTCAAAAAGGAACTTTCCGGACTGAAGGCCGAGCTCAAGGGCGCCCGGGCCGACCTGGCGGATCGCAAACAGCGCTATGAAAGAAGAAAGGCGCTTTACAAAAAGGGGCATGCAACCGAGGAAAGCCTGGATGCGGCCCAAAGCGCCTTTGTTTCCGCACGCTCCCGGGTATCCACGCTGAGCGCCCGTATTGAATCCGCCCGGGTATCGCTGGGATACGCAACAATTCAGGCGCCTTTTGACGGGGTGGTCACCCGGCGGCACAAGGATCCCGGAGATCTGGTAACACCCGGGCAGGCCCTATACCAAATCGAGGACACGGCCGGGGGATACCGGGTCCTGGTCCATCTCGACGCACAAACAGCAGACCGGATATCCAAGCATACCACAGCCGAAATCCGCCATGACAGCAGCACCATTGAAGCCCCGGTGGACCAGATTTATCCGGCAGGCGATGAAAACCGCATGGCCGTAGCAGAAATCCGACTTCCGGACAGGCCCTTCAACCGGCCGTCCATGACATTTGTGGGCGTGGACCTGGTTTTTGGCGCTTCAGAGGCCCTGGTGGTCCCCAAGCAGGCGGCTCTGGAATATGAAGGCCAGTGGCGGGTCTTTGTGCTCCGGGACAACCAGCATGCAACACCCGTGGATGTGGATGTATCGGCTTTTGGGGAAAACCGCCTGGCTGTGATTTCCGAAAAACTCCAGCCCGGCGACCGGGTGATTGTGGGCGATGAATCCATGCTCATCCGTCTTGGGGAAAATACCCGGGTCACACCTGTCAAGGCCCTCGGGACCCGGGAGGCCAGATGAACCGGGTTGAGGCCTACCTCAAAAACCCCCACGGGATTACCGCCCTGTTATTTCTGGGGGTGGTTTTCGGACTGATCAGTTTCCGGACCCTGCCCTTAAACCTGTTTCCGGACGCCAATTATCCCCAGGTGGCGGTTTTGCTGGTCTGGCCCGGAGCTTCAGCCGAGGACATGACCGACCGGGTATCGCGCCAGGTGGAAAAAGAACTGGCCGGCATTGCCCAGGTCCGACGCGTTGAAGCCGCGGTGCGCGATGAAACCGCTGCGGTCAAAGCGGAATTCGAGTATGAAAAGGGCCTGGATGCTGCGGTACCGGATGTCAGCGCCGCCTTAAACCGGATTCTGCCTTCTCTGCCCGCAGACATGCTGCCTCCCCGGATTTTCAGGGTTTCAGATGCCACCGCTCCGGTGCTCACCCTAGCTGTATCCCCCGGGCCCGGATCGCACCTGTCCATGGCCCGGGTGCGGCAGATGGCAGATAACGAAATCCAGGAAGCGCTTCTGCGCCTGGATTCCGTGGCCGATGCCGAGGTTTTCGGCGGTTACAAACCCGAAATCCGGGTATCAGTGGACCGGGACAAACTTGCGGGATACGGCCTTTCCATTACCCAGGTGCTGGCCGCTGTTTCCCGGCAGCACAAAAATACCCCCAGCGGGACCCTGTTTCGGGACCAGGACCGGGTGCTGATCAAAATTAAAGGCGAGAAAAAACACGCCCAACAACTCGGCGAGGTGGTGATGGCCACCGGAAAAAAGGGGCGGGTGTATCTGCGTGACCTTGCTGAAATCAAAACCACATATCAAACCCCGGATTCTTTTTTTCACGGCAACGGCAAGGCCGCCATCGGCATTAACATCCTGCGGGCCGAAGGCGGCCATGTCACCGACACTCTGGAGTCCGTTGAAGCCGCCCTGCCGGAGATCAAAAAACAATTTGCCCAGCTTTCCTTTGAAGTGGCCGACACCCAGGGCGAGTTGATCCGCACCTCTGTGGGCAACCTGGTCACGTCCCTGCGGGATGCGGTCATCCTGACCGTATGCGTGATTTTTCTGTTTCTGGCCCGCGTGCGCATCACCCTGCTGTCAGCCGTGTCCATTCCCGTAACCTTTCTGCTGACATTTGCGGGCATGAAGCTCATCGGCTACGAACTCAACATCGTGACCCTGACAGCCGTGATCCTGGCAGTGGGGCTTTTGGTGGATGACGCCATCGTGGTGATTGAAAACATAGAAAGCCACAATGCGCCGGCTGATAAAACCCGCCTCAGGGCAGCCATTGACGGCACAAAGGAAATTTTTCTGGCTGATTTCGCCGGCACTGTCACCACCATCTCGGTGCTGGTGCCCATCATGTTTGTGGGCGGCTATTCCGAGAAAATCCTGCGTCCCCTGACTGTGGTCCTCTCCCTGGCCCTGGCCAGCTCCTTTATCGCCTCGGTAACCGTAATTCCGCTATTTGCAAGGCGCCTGCTCAAACCGGAAAACACCCCAAACAGGCTGGAAAAGGCACTCCAGCGAGTACGCGACGCCATGCTCGCCCCCTTGCAGCAGTTTATGCTCCGGGCATTTCGCGCCGGGACCACCCGGTGGTTTTTTCTGATA
The DNA here is from genome assembly GCF_013761005.1 of Desulfosalsimonas propionicica. Lineage (NCBI taxonomy): Bacteria > Pseudomonadati > Thermodesulfobacteriota > Desulfobacteria > Desulfobacterales > Desulfosalsimonadaceae > Desulfosalsimonas > Desulfosalsimonas propionicica. Next base: position 117,096 of record NZ_JACDUS010000006.1, on the reverse strand, counting down.
GCCCCTCTTTTGATCGCGGCCCTGATTATTGGGCTGCGGCAAATGCCCCTGGCCGGCCGGGACCTGATGCCGCCCATGGACACGGGCATCCTCAAAGTATCCTTTGAAACCTGGCCCAACATGTCAATTGACCGCACGCGGCAGGTGGTCAGGCAAATGGAACAGGTCATCACCGAAACACCGGGATATATCCGGATGTCCACGGCCGTTGGCGCGGAGCCTTCGGTGATCAGCTTCGGCTCCGATCAGACTCCTCAGGAAGGGTTGATGACCGTGCATTTTAAAAACCGCTTTGAACGCCCGGAAACCCTGTGGGAGATCGAAGCGGATTTACGACAGGCGTTTGCTCAGATACCGGGCCTGAAAACCGTGCACGTGTTTGACTACGGGGCCACGCCCCTTTCAGCCATTGCCGCGCCCGTGGATGTGAGGATTTCCGGGCCGGACCCGCAAATTTTGGACCATCTGGCAGACAATGTCAAACAGCGGCTCAGCCAGGTTAAGGGCTTAAAATCCATTTCCCGGACCTGGGATTTTTCCAAGCCGGAACTCATCATTGCATTAAACCAGGAAAAACTGGCTGATTACGGCATATCCCAACAAGACACGGCCGATTTTCTCAGCGCCGCCACAACCGGAAAACAGGCGGCCCTGTTCCGGGTCCCCGGTCAGGACGGATACCCGATCCAAATACGCTTAAACCCTGAGCAGATCGATGCCGTGGGCGCGCTGTCCACCCTTCAGGTGCCCGCACCAAACGGTCCGGTTCCCCTGGCCGAAATTGCTGAAATCCACATGGACTGGAAACAGACGCGGATCACCCGGGAGGACCTGCAGCCCACAGTGGACGTGATCGCATACCGGGCCAAAGCGCCCATCTCATTTCTCCACGGCCAGGTGCAGGAAGCCTTGGCCGATATTGACCTGCCGGCTGGATACAGCATCGATCATACCGGCGAAATCTCGTTTATGGAAGAAAGCTTTACCCGTCTGGGCGGCAGCCTGGGCATGGCCCTGGTGCTGCTTTATTTTGTGCTGGTGGTCACCTTCCGATCCTGGGCCCATCCGGTGATGATCATGTCGGCCATTCCCCTGGCTTTTATCGGCGTGCCCTGGGGGATGCTGATGGCCGGCCGGCATTTCTGCATGCCCGCGGCCATGGGCATGATCCTGCTTTCAGGCATTGTGGTCAACAACTCGATTTTGCTCATTGACTATATTGAAAACGCCCGCAAAAAAGGAACCGGGCTCATGGCTGCCGTGGAAGAGGGCATCCGGAGAAGAACCCGGCCTATTTTAATGACCGCATTGAGCACCATCGCCGGCATGACCCCCATTGCCGCGGAACTGGCCGTGGGCCTGGAAAGGCTCTCACCCCTTGCCGTGGTGGCCATCTCCGGGCTTGCCGTGTCCACATTTCTGACCCTGATCTACGTGCCGGTCATCTATGTGTGGATCAGCAGAGCCAAAATGCGGCTTTTGGGCAACTGATACATAGACCCGCCTGTGAAAAACACTCCGGGCCGGGACAAAAAACTGACCGGATTCTTGTCAAAATTATGACACAGAAATCCGGTTTTTTTATTTCCGCCCGTGCCGGCAATAATGGAGATATTCGATAACATGCGAAAATCAAAAGCATTATATCCTTATCCGCAATAAAACAACAAATGGCATACAAATTGCTATCCAACGCCTTTTCGCTGAAAACGAATTTGTGCCCTTCTCTGTCTGCGTAAACAGAAAAAGGAAAAAATTTTTAATGTTTTATAAAGGAGTAAAACCATGCTTCAGGGATTGACCTTAAAAACCAGGCTCATTGGAATTTTTACCATTCTCATTGTGATTACAAGCGTTTTGTTAACAGGTGTTTCTTATGTTTACTCAGGGCGCATGGCCGAAAGCCTGGCCACTTATACCCTTGAGATGAAATTAAACGGAGATATCAATGCAGCAAAGCTATATGTGGACGATCATTATGGCGCAATGGAATTGGCCGGGGGAAAACTTGTTGATGATAACGGCAACCCCATCGCCGGCAATTATGAAATGGTGGACAATGTCGCCGACGATCTTGGGGTGGTGGCAACGGTTTTTGTCCGGGAAGGCCGTGATTTCAAACGAATCAGCACCAACATCCGCAAACAGGACGGCTCCCGCGCTGTCGGCACTTATCTCGGAACCGACAGTGATGCCTATCAACCCGTAATGAAAGCTGATCTCTATATTGGCGAGGCCGACATTCTGGGCAAGCCCTACCTGACGGCATACGATCCTGTTGTCAGCGGCAAAGGCGAAATCATTGGCATCCTGTTTCTAGGGCTTCCCAGAACAGAAGCAAATGCGATTGCCGCAGACAACATGCGCACCTTGCTAACCAATAACATTATTGCATTTTTGTTTGTGCTTGCCGCTGCCGTTTGCGTAACCGTGTTTTTCTCAATCGGCCTGAATCGGAAAATCGCCGGAATTGCCAATTCATTGACAGAAGGCTCCGAGCAGGTGGCCTCTGCATCCGGGCAGGTGGCCGCCACAAGCCAGTCCCTGGCTGAAGGCTCAAGCCAGCAGGCCGCCAGCCTTGAAGAAACCTCGTCATCCCTTGAAGAAATCGCTTCACAAACCCGGCAAAACGCGGAAAATGCGCAGGAGGCCGACCGGGCATTTAAAGAAAGCGAAAAAAATATCGAAGCCGGGGTTGAATCCATGCAGCATGTCAACGCGGCCATAGACGAAATCAAAAATTCCTCGTCAGAAACCTCCAAAATCATAAAAACCATAGATGATATTGCTTTTCAAACCAACCTGCTGGCACTCAACGCCGCGGTGGAGGCCGCCCGGGCCGGAGAAGCCGGAAAGGGCTTTGCCGTTGTGGCCGAAGAGGTGCGAAACCTCGCCCAGCGCAGTTCGGAAGCCGCCCAAAACACCTCTGCCCTGATTGAAAAATCACAGGAAAGCGCCCAAAACGGTGTTAATGTCGCCGGCCAGGCGGCAAAGCAGCTTGAAAGCATTAAAGAAAGCGCACAAAGCGTAAAAACGCTTTTGGGTGAAATCACTGCTGCCTCAAAAGAGCAGGCAGAAGGCATTGACCAGCTCAATACGGCTGTTTCCGAAATGGACCGGGTGGTTCAAAAAAACGCCTCTGATTCTGAGGAATCGGCAAGTGCGGCAGAAGAACTTTCCGCCCAGGCCAAAGAAATGGACAAGGTGGTTGCAGAACTCGAGGCCATGATCGGATCGGTTCGGGAACAAGGGACCAAAACCAGCCATAACAACCGGGATCTTCGGCAATCCGGCCGGCATAAAGAGCAGAACCGCCCGCAGCGCGCTGCCGCCAACCGCGAAACCAAAAGGGAGCAGAAAAACTTTAATTCTGAAAATGCCGAGCGGGCCATCCCGCTGGACGATGACGATTTCACGGATTTTTAGTTCCTGTCGGTCCCGGTGAAGTGCAAATGGGTTTGAACTGTCCGCCACGGATTGGCGCAGGGCCGGGCAGTTCAAATCCACTGCAGGGAAAGCCGGTTCGCAGAAAAAACTTTCTGTGTTATCTTTCCCAACATGGCAAAATCTGAAAATCATACCATTGCCAAAGCCGTGGCCCTGATATCTCCGGTTCTGAGCGCCGGGTCATTGCTCTGGTTTGCGGTCTTTCTTTATGCAGGCTCTTTTTCTGTCCTGGACCTCGGCCTGGGTTTTTATTGGGCGTTATTGTTGAATGCCGGCCTTAGCCTTGCATTTTTCCTCCAGCACAGCATAATGGTCAGAAAATGGTTTCAGGACCGGGCCCGCAAATATATTCAGGAACCTTACCATGGGATTTTGTTTTCCCTGTCATCAGCGGCAGCCCTTTTAATTGTGCTGACTGCATGGCAAAAAAGTTCCTGTTTGCTGTTTTCAGCCGAAGGTGTGGGCCGCCTGGCATTCCGGATGGTTTTTGCAGCCTCGGTTGCCGGTTTTGCATGGGGTGGGCGCGCACTGCGCTCAGTTGACGGTTTTGGCAACCATTGGCTTCTGCTGGGGGCCGGAAATCCCCAGCCAGAGACAGATGGGCTGGCAACCCGGGGCCCCTACAAATTCGTCCGGCACCCCTTGTATTTTTTTACATTGCTGATGATCTGGTCCTGTCCGGATATCACAGCAGACAGGCTTATTTTCAACGTGCTCTGGAGCGGATGGATTGTCATCGGGGCATGGCTGGAGGAAAAGGATCTGGTACGCGATCTCGGCCGGCCATACCGTGAATACCAGAAAACCGTCCCCATGCTGATTCCGTGGAAAATATGGAAGGGGAAATACCAATAATCCATGACATGGCAGATATCATCTGGTGATCAAAAAGAAGCCGGCCCGGAAGCGCGCCCGGGCCGGCCTGCGGCAAAAAAAGCAGCAATGGCCACCAGATAGGCGGCGGCAAACAGGTACAGGGCATTGTTATAAGAGCCCGTCCAGTCATATACCAGACCGGAAACAAAAGTGCCCGTAGCCCCGCCGAAGGCATTGGCCACCCAGAGAACCCCCAGCAGCACCCCGTAGGAGAGCAGACCCCAGAAATGTCCCACCACCAGGGGCAGCAGCACGATCACTCCCCCCATGGAGAAGCCGAAGCAGACCGCATAGACCCAGACCCCGGCCGGGGTTTGGGTGGTGAGCAGAAACAGGACAGACAGGATCTGAAGCCCGAAGCAAAGCAGAATCACGTATTGAAACGGCCAGATATCGGCCATTTTTCCAAAGCTTAGCTTGCCCAGCCCGCCCACACCGGCGGTCACCCCCAGGGCCACAGAGGCATAGGCATGGGACATGCCTGTGTCCATAATCAGGGGCACCTGGTGCTGGAGCACCCCCATCTGGGCCATGGGGGCCAGAAAAAAGGACAAAAAGATACACCAGAAGGCCCGGGTGCGCAGGACCTCTCCGGCCGGCCGGCCCAGGGCCTGAAAATCGGTTTGCCCGCCGGCTTCGGCCTGACCATAAACCGACCTGCCACCTCCTTCAGGCACAAGCCCCAACTGATCGGGCCGGTCCCGGATCACGAAAAAAACCACTGGCAGGGCAATACACCATACCATAAGCCCGATAATCACAAAAGATGTCTGCCAGCCCCAGACTGCGGTCACCAGCCCCACCATGGGCGCCAGCAGCAGGCCGCCGGCCGATATCCCCACCAGGGCGATTCCGGTGGCCGTGCCCCGGCGGCGGTCAAACCAGTTGGAAAGCAGACTGGAGACCGGCACCACGCCCATGCCGCACACGGTTGCCGCCAGCAGGGCGTAAACCAGGTAAAAATACCACAGCCACCGGGTCAGGCTCACCAGAACAAAGCATGCCCCGGCCCCCACAGCGCAGACCAGCATGACCCGACGGGGCCCGAAGCGGCCGATCAGCCGGCCGTGGACCGGGCCCATCAGGCCGCCGGTGACCAGATAAATGGACATGGTCAGGGATATGGCCGCCCTATTCCAGCCGAATTGTTTTTCAATGGGCTCGATAAAAATGCTAAAGGAATAAAACCCCGCCCCGGCAAACAGAAAACAGAGCAGAAAACAAGCACCGACAATGTACCAGCCGTAAAATATTTTGGCATCAGGCATGGTTTATTTCACAGTAGATGCGGCAAAATTGATGGCACCGTAAAAAGTCCAATATCTGCGTTACGCGCGATTTCTCAGAATTTCACGTACGGATAACTACGCTGCATTCTTCAAAATCGCGCAAGCCTTGATCTTGAACTTTTTACAGCGCCATCTGAAAACCGACCTTTTACGAATGTGTCAAAATTGGAAATCGCTCAGTTTGGGTTATACTTTGTCTGTGAGAAAGAACACGATTTGCGGAAACATGGTGACCAAAACCACCATGAGGATCATGATCAGAAAAAAAGGAAAGGTGGCCCTGAGTATGGTGTACATGTTTTCCCTGGAGATGTGATTGATCACAAAGAGGCTGAACCCGACCGGGGGCGTAATCTGGGACAGCTCCACCATGAATACCAGGTAGATGCCGAACCACAGGGGGTCAAAGCCCGCATTGACAACTATGGGAAGAACAATGGGCAGGGTCATGACCACAATGGAGATGCCGTCGAGTATCATGCCCAGCAGAATATACATGAATCCAACCACCAGGATCAACACGTAGGGCGAAAGTTCCAGGCTTACGATATAGCGGCTCAGTGCATTGGCAATACCAACGAATCCGACCATCTGGGACAGAAAAGCCGCTCCGGCGATAATAAAGCAGATCATGGCAGTGGTCCGGACTGCAGCCATGAACGATTCCATGAGATTTTTCAGGGTCAGATTGCGAAAGCCCCATGCCAGAACCAGGGAGCCGACAACGCCTATTGCGGCTGCCTCCGTGGGAGTTGTCATGCCAAGGTATATTCCGCCCAGCACCACGAATATAAGGGCAAAAACCGGCAGAATTTCCTTTAAAGCCCTCAGCTTCTGGCCCCAGGTGTAATTGTCCCGTTTAACGGGGACATATTCCGGATGAAGCAGGCATTGCAGGGCGATGTAGGCGGAATAGAAAAAAGCCAGCATCAGCCCGGGAATAATGCCGCCGATAAAAAGCTTGCCGATTGAGGTGTCTGAAAGGACTCCGTAAATAATCATGATAAGGCTGGGAGGGATCAGAAACCCCATGGTCCCGGCCCCTGCAAGGGAGCCCAGGGCCAGTTTCTTGTCATAGCCGCGCTCTTTGAGTTCGCTTAAAGTGATGTTTCCCACGGTTGCAGTGGTGGCCGCGCTGGAACCCGATACGGCCGCAAACAAGGAACAAGCAAGAATATTGATATGGTAGAGTTTTCCCGGAACTCTGGTCAGCCATGGCACCAGGCCGTTTAGCAATTTGGTGGAGATGGCGGTCCGGTACAGGATCTCTCCCATGAGTATAAAAAGCGGCAGGGCGCTCAGCGCCCAGGAATTCAGGCTGTTCCATATGGAGTTGGCAAGCAGTGTGCCTGCTTTGTCCCAGATGGACAAAACAGGCGGCAAATTGGCGTCATACAGCACAAGCCCGATGATACCGGTGCTGATCAGGGAAAACCCTATCCATTTACTGGAAAGAAGAAAGCCGAACATTACCAGCAAAAGCACCAGTGCCAGTGTCAGGGGGCTGCTGATCATTGCCTGACCCTCCGGAGGATGAAGTTTACCAGTTGGAGCAGAAACAAAAACAGGCCGACGGGTATTGCGGTCTGCGGTATCCATAGGGGGGTTTCAGAAATGGAGTCGGCCGTCATGCCCCGGCTGTATGTCTGTTGGACCAGCAGAACTGAATGGTAAAGAGCAAAACCGGTTACAGCCACTGAAACGGCCGCCACCGCAATATCCACCCTGTTTTTCCATTTCAACGGCAAAACGCCCCAGATCAGGGTTATGCGGATATGCGCCTCGTGCTGGAGCGTATAGCCCAGGCTCATTGCCACCATGCCCACCAGCAGATACCCGCTGAACTCACTGCTGACCATGGTGGAGAAGCCGAAAAACGTGCGCAGCAATATCTCCAGCACAATCAGAATCACGATGGCGGCCATGCAGATTGCAGAAAGAAAGGCCCCTGCCCTGCAGAGGCCTTCGATGAATGCGCTGATTCTGGACAATGTCTACATTCCTATGGATTCCAAGGCTTTTTTGGTTTCCTCGCCGGCCTCGGCCTTGAATTCCTTAAAGATTTCTTCGGATATCCTGTCGAGCTGCTCACCAAAATCCTCGTTGACCTCTGTGATCCGGATGCCGTTTTCCTCTATGGCTTTAAGGGAGTCCCGGTTGCTCTGCCTGGAGGCTTCCCATTGGGCCTTTTCTGTTTCCCGGGCGGCCCGCAGCATTGCTTCCTGCTGATCTTCACTCATGGAATTCCAGTAGTCCAGGTTTATTGTGACCATGTTTAAGGGATAGGCGAAATTAATTTTTGTGAAATGGTCGAGAACCTCCCAGAATTTGCCGTCCTTGCCCGAAGTTGCCGAAGTGAGCACAGAATCGATAAGACCGGTGTTCAGAGCGGAGTAGACTTCGCCCCAGGGCATGGACTGGGGGCTGCCGCCGGCCTTTCTGAGAAATTTGGCCCCGTTTTTGTCGTAGGTCCTGGTTTTCAGTCCGTCGATGTCTTCTATGGAATCCACCCGGTCCTTTGTGAACAGTCCGCTGGGCGGCCAGGGAGCCGCATACAGAAGTTTCTGGTTCCATCTCCGGCAGGCTTCCTGGTAATAGGGCAGGGCTGCTTCATAAAGCTCTCTTGCCTCTTCATAGGAAGTTACAATGCGCGGATAAGTGCTCAGGCCGAATATCTCCTCGCTGCCCGAAACCACGCCCATCAGGATGTCTGACATGGGAACCGATGCGTCACCGACGGCCTTGAGCAGTTCCTCTCCCTTAAATCCCAAACTGCCGCCGGAATGCACAGTAATCTTTATTTCGCCGTCTGTGTATTGTTCCACCAGTTCGCCGAATTGCGCTGCACCCTGAGTATGGAAATTGGAGGCGGGATAAACTGCGTTGAGATTCATTTTCATGTTTTGGGCGATTGCCTGCGGGGCCAAAAAGAAACCGAGAAGAATCGTTAATATAAAAAATTTCCTGTACATGGCGCACTCCTTCGTGTTCGGGTTAATGGAGTTGAACACCTCCAAACAGCGTATTATAATCAGATCTTTGTTAACATAAATCTGAATTTAGCCAAAATCGTTTTTTTTGTAAAGTTCTGATATGGCCTGCGGTTTAAATGTGTCTCATGTTTCCTGCCAAAGCATGTTTTGCAGTGATTTAAACCTCTCCTGTTCTTCCAGATTCATGTCCCTGGCGTGTTGAGCCGTAACCGAGACAAAAGTTATGCTGTCGCCCGGTATGACCTGGCCCAGTTTGGATAAATCCGTTGAAACCACGGTTGCGATCTTGGGATACCCGCCTGTTGTCTGCTCCCGCAGAAGAATGATGGGCTGTCCGTCTGCCGGAACCTGGATATTACCCGGCAAAATCGGCTCGGACACGATTGCGCCGGGCGACTGGTGCGAGTGCTGAATTTGCGGGCCTTCCAGGCGTATGCCACGCCTGTCAGCTCTCTGGGACACAGTGAACGGATAAGTGAAAAGGTCCCGACCCTTGTCTTGGAACATATGTTCCTGGGGGCCGGGCACACAGTGCAATTTGGTGTCCTGCCCCATTTCCGGGATGAATTCCCCGCGGACTGCGTTTTGTCCGGGAAATTTTTCCGCATGTCCCGCAGGCAGAAAATCGCCCTTTTGCAGGGCCCGGCCTTTGAGCCCGCCGAGTGCGGCCTGGGTGCAGGTCGATCGGCTTCCCATGATCAGCGGGACTTCAAATCCACCGCCAACAGCCATGTAGATGCGGCAGCCAAGGCTGACCTGGCTGATACGCAAAAGATCGCCCGGTTCCACTTCAAAGGCGCTCCAGGAAGGTCTTTGGATGCTGTTGTGCCTGATTTCGGCCCTGGCGCCGGTCAATGCCACCCGGGCATTGCGCATTACAGCCAGGGTGCAGCCCTGTATTGTCATCTCCAGAACCGCAGATGTCGGCCTGTTACCGGCAAGCATGTTTGCCGCCCTTGCGGAGTAGGTATCCATGGCGCCTGAAATGGGAACGCCCAGCGTCTGGTAGCCGAAACGCCCCAAATCCTGTATCGTGGTGAAAGCCCCGGGATCTATGACCAAAAAGGTATCATTTGCCATGATTTTGTTCCCCGGCCATTTGTTGAAATTCCCGGCAGCTTATTCTTTTGAATTTCAGCTTGTCTCCCGGTGCGTAGTAAGGTACAGGCGGGTTTTTACCGGCATCAAACAGCTGCAAAGGCGTTCTGCCGATGATACGCCATCCCCCGGGGCTGGCCAGGGGATAGATTCCCGTCTGGGAGCCGGCTATGCCGACTGCTCCGGCCGGCAAAAGTTTGCGCGGGGTGTCGAGCCTGGGCGTGTGGAGGCGCTGGTCCAGCCCCCCGAGATAGGGAAATCCCGGAGCAAATCCAAGCATGTAGATAAGATACTCGGTGCCGGAATGGATATCGATGACCTCCTCCACAGTCAGGTTGTTGAACCGGGCCACATCTTCAATGTCAGGTGCGTATTGCGCCTCGTAGCAAACCGGTATTTCCGCCGTGGAGGACAACTGAAAGGCTTTGTCTTCTTTTTTTTCACTGCAGCAGGCAAAAACGGTCTTTCTGAGCGCTTCGGTATCCAGCAGTGCCGGATCGTAGATCACCAGAAAAGACGAATAAGCCGTAACCACCTCGAGGATGCCGTCTGTGAGACATTGCCGCAGGCGGTCGGCCACCAGTCTGGTCCAGGCGTTTAACTCCGGATTGATACGCTCGCCGAATTCCACCAGAAGCCCCCAGTCCGCACAATGGCTGATCCGCGGATTGTTGATTTTCAAAGACATAGAAAAAAGTTCCTTGAGACATCAGTTCAGCAATTGCTGCAAAGAAACCAGGCGAATATTGTTTTCCTCCAGTATACGACGGATCGCGCGCGCGGATGCCACCGCGGCGGGACTGTCGCCATGTACGCAAAGGGTATGGGCTTCTATGCGGACACTTTCACCTTCAGGCGTCAGTGCTATTTTGTCCCTGGCCATGGAAAGCGCCCTTACAGCGACTTCTTGCGGATCTTCGAGTACGGCTCCGGGCAGGTTTCTCGACACCAGGGTGCCGTCGGGGTTGTAGGCCCTGTCAGGAAAAGCTTCTCTGGCCACCCGCAGACCCAGGTCCCCGCAAATTTCGGCCATCACGTTTCCTTTAGGGCCGGAAAGCGTGAGCAGAATGAGTTCGGGATCAGCCTTTTGCACCGCACGGGCAAGAGCCCCGCCCAGTTCGGGGTCTGCCAGGACCGCATGGTACAGGGCTCCGTGGGGTTTTACGTGCTGCATTTTCAGGTTCCGGCTGCGGCAGAACGCCTGCAGGGCGCCTACCTGATACAGGATATAGCTCTCCAGCTCTTTTGGGCTGCAGTTCATTTCACGCCTGCCAAAGCCCATCAGATCCGGATATCCCGGATGAGCGCCAACCATAATGTTGAAATTCAAGGCCATCTCCACCGTGGCCTGCATGACCACCGGATCACCTGCGTGCCAGCCGCAGGCCACGTTGGCCGAAGTGATATGAGGCATTACCTCGCCGTCGAAACCCGCAGTGTATATCCCGAATCCTTCGCCAAGATCGCAATTAAGGTCTATCTGCAAATCATCCTCCTTGAGTGGCCCTTCTTGAAGCACTACCCTGTCGTATCTTAAAGAAATGGCACGCTTGTGCCGGCAAGTCAACCCGTGAGCCCGTATTTGCCCCTCAGTTTTTCAGACAAGTGCTTTACTGCGGCAAAGCCCTTTTCCACGGTTTTTTCGATATCGGGATTGATCAGGCAGCAGGTGGCCGGGGAAAGCAGGCTCTGGGCCAGCAATTGGTCCCGGTCAATACCCCTGGCATAAAGGCTTTGCCAGAGGTTTTCGAGCATGCTTTCCAGGCTGTCCACTGATTCCTTTTCAAAAGGCTCCACATTGGTGGGCACAAGGCCCCAGCAGAGCACCCCGCCCCGGTCCAGGAAGCGCTTGACGGATTTGGCATACGAGGAAAACACCTCGCCGTTGGTATAGACATCCAGGGACAGGATATCAATATCGAGGTTGAGCAGAAAATCCCAGTCCGGGTTGCCGCACAAGTGAACCCCCCGGGGCCGGTCAATAAGGGAGAAAAACATCTCCATGTCCTGTTTGGCCTGGACATCGCCGTAGCCGGACAAGGCCGAAAACAAAAACTGCAGGCCGGGTTCGTCTACATACATGAAGGCGTTTGGGTTTTTTCCCTTGAGCCGGTTTAACTGCACATTGACCCGCCGGGCCATGAATTCGAACATAAACGGGCGCACCGAGTCGTCAAACAATATGGGCCGGTCGTTTTCATCAGCCACGTTAAAACCGAAACTCACCGGCCCCTCCAGCTGGCCGCGGATAGCCGGGCGGTCTGATAAATCCATCTCCAGGAACTTGTGATACACCACGGAATAATCCGGGCTGACATCAAAGACTTCCGGGTCATCAAACCGGTCCATGACATCGCCGAGTTCTTCTGCAAATTTTTCGCTTGAAAAAGACAGTTTACGGTTTTTGACATCCAGTACAATGCCCGGGAAGTGCTCGGCTGCCTGGACATACATGTCCTCGTAGTAATTGAGCCGGGGAAGCTGGGGCCAGAAGGGGATGTCCAGGGAAAGAGCCGCCTCCAGGGCCCTGTCCGCATCCGTGTGGGGCATCACCGCCATGGCGGTTGTCAGCAGGTTTCCTGGAATGGGCATCTTCTTATCCTTTCTTTTGATAATGGATCAGATCCTCCAGGGCGGCCATCAATTCCGGACCGTTTTCAGCCGCCAGTTGGGCAAAGCGTTTTCCCCCGGTGCTGTGCTGTTTGTAAAAATCAACACAGCGCCCGACAATGTCAAGCACTTGGTCTGCGTCATAGCAGCCCGGCAGGGGCCGGGCCAGCCGGGGATGGCGGCCCAGTTTGCCCCCGAGCAAAACCTTGTAACATCTTTGTATGGTTTGGATGGTCTGTGTGGGACACACCCCGGCGCACTGGCCGCAATCCAGGCACCTGGATACATCGATTTGCGGCATCTGCCGGTTTTCATCCAGGGTAACGGCGTCTTCCCTGCAAATCTCCACGCACTGGCCGCACATGGAGCACGGGTTATCTGTGAGCCCGGGCACGGCTGCGCCGATAATGCCGATATCCCGGATCTGGGGCCGGGAGCAGGCATTGGGGCAATCAGCCAGAGTGACGGTAAACTCGTGGTGAAATTTTAAGGGGCCGTTAACGGTTTTTTTCAAAAAACCCCGCAGGTCCGACCCGGCCAGAAGCGATTCAATGCGGCCGGCCAGATCCTCATCCGGCCCGGCGCGGTTCGGACAGCCGCCGGGGCCGAAACAGTTTTCCACCCGAAAGCCGGCCACCTCCTTTTCCATGTTTTCCATATACCCCTTTTTCACTGCATACACGTCATCCACGGTCACTGTGCCGCGCCCCTGTTGTGCCACATATGCCTCGACTTTTTTGCGGACCCGCTTTTTCACAAAAAACGGCACCTTTCTCATCACAGCCCCGGCCTCGCTGCTCCATTCCATATCCTTCTCCTTGCTTTCTCCCTCCAACCTGGATCTTATAACGTTTACCCTGCAACTTGCAACGAACTGTTTCCTTGATGGAACCTTAAAAGTCTGATTTCAGATGACTTTCAGATGGGGCCGTAACAGTTCAAGATCAAGGCTTGTGCAATTTCGAAGAATGCAGCGTACGTTATCCGTACGTGAAATTCTGAGAAATTGCGTGTAACGCAGATATTGAACTGTTACGGCGCCATCTTTCCTTGATTTATGTCAAAAACTATTATATTTCCGGTGAAAAATCAGGAGGGTCAATGAGCCGGTCCAAAGAAGTGTTATCCCAATCCATACTCTTTTCCGGGCTTCCGGAGCAAGACATTGCGGCACTGACGGCCATTGCCGTGGAAAAACCCGTGGCCCCGGGCGAGTTGATTTTTTCCGAGGGAGATCCGGGCGATGGATTCTATGTAACCCTTGAAGGCATGATCAAGGTCTACAAGCTGTCCACAGAGGGCAAAGAGCAGATCCTGCACATGTTCGGCCCGGGCGAACCCTTTGGCGAAGTGCCGGTGTTTTCCGGAAAAGCCTTTCCTGCCAGCGCAGAAGGGGTGAAAAAAAGCCGGGTGCTGTTTTTTCCGAGAAAAGCCTTTCGCGACCTGATTACCACCAATCCCTCTGTTGCCATGAACATGCTGGCCGTGCTCTCCCGCAGGCTCAGAAATTTTACAATCCAGGTGGAAAACTTGTCCTTAAAGGAAGTGCCGGCCAGACTGGCCGGATATTTCCTGCTCCAGGCAGAAGAGCAAAAAAATCCGGATACCATCACCCTCAATATTTCCAAGGGGCAGCTGGCCAGCTTTCTGGGCACCATCCCCGAGACCCTTTCCCGGATGCTGCGCAAAATGAGCGAGCAGGGCCTTGTTGAGGTCCAGGGCCGGACCATCCGCCTAACAGACAGACCGGGCCTGGAAGATCTGGCTGAATTTGGAAAAATGGAAACCTGACACCGCCCCAAAACCCTCCTGAATTTCTTTGCGCCCCGCCTTTCCGGTTATACCCGGCCCCGAATTTTGATGGCACCGTAAAAAGTCTGATTTCAGATGGCGTCGTAAACAGTTCAAGATCAAGGCTTGCGCAATTTCGAAGAATGCAGCGTACTTATCCGTACGTGAAATTCTGAGAAATTGCGCGTAACGCAGATATTGGGCTTCCTTCATGCAACAACAGCGGACGCGGTAAAAAGCTTTTTACGGCGCCATCAATTTTGCGTTATTCCATCAAGGAATTACCATTTTAAAACAAACCCTGTCCGTCCGGGGTGCGTTTAAGACCAGGGCGCACCCGGCAGACAAACCCAAAAACCGTCATTGACCGGGATCAAAATCATGACAAAAGCATTGCCGGCAATCCGGAAAAGCCTTTTACCCGCTGCGATGTTCTTGTTTTTAACCGCTGGCCTTTCATGCGCAGGTTTTGCCAAAGAGGCCGTATGGGCCCCGCCCGCACTGCAGCAGCTCATCACCGAGGCCCTGGAAAACAACCGCTTGCTGCAAAGCAAGGCAGATCTGGCAAAAGCCTTTGAAAAGCGCATTCCGGCCGCAGGCGCCCTTCCGGATCCGAAAATCGGATTTGCGCTCCAGAGCATTCCCACAGATAGCTTTGCATTTGACCAGGAGCCCATGACCCAGAAACAGATCTTTGTAGAGCAGACCGTGCCCTGGCTGTCCAAGCTGGACCTGCGCTCCGAGGCGGCGGCAGCAGATGCCAGGGAGAAACAGGCCGAGTTGGAGGCTGCCAGGCTGGAACTGGTCCGGGACGTGGCTTTGGCCTGGTATGAACTCGGGTATGTGGCTGAAAGCCAGCAGATCAATGACGAGCTGACTGAACTCATGGGGCGCATCCGCAGGGACGCGCAAACCCGCTATGGCGTTGGAAGGGGCCTGCAGCAGAACATTTACCAGGCCGGGGTGGAATTGTCCCGTCTCAAAGACGAGGCGGTGAGGCTTGAAAACCGCAGAACCACCATTGAAGACCGCCTGCATGAACTGACCAACAGGTGCGAGCACGCATCCATTGATGCGCCCGCAAATCTGCCCGAGCCCGGGGTTGTGCTTTCAGCCGACAAACTGGCCGCACAAGCACTGGAAAAAAACCCGGATTTAAAAGGCATGCAGGCGCGGATCCAAACCGCCAGGGCCCAAAAACAGCTTGCACAAAAGGATTATTATCCTGACTTCAATATCCGGCTCACCTACGGTCAACGCGAAGAAGACCGCACAGGAAGGGATCTGCCGGATTTTTTCTCAGCCGCGGTGGCAATGGACATACCGCTTTGGCACAAACGCAAACAGTCAAACGCTGTTGCCGCGGCCTCGGGCAATCAGTTTTCCGCGCAGAACCAGTACCGGGATCTGCGAACCCGGCTGCCCTACCGGATCAAATCCCTGGCCGCGGAAATAAATGACACACGGCGCAGATACCGTCTTTATACCGAAGAACTCATACCCCAGGCGGGCCAATGGGCCAGATCGGCACAGGAAGCCTACGAAGTGGACAGGGTGGCATTTGATACAATGATCGACGCCCGTATACGGGTTTTGAAATACCGGCGGGAAGCCACCCGGCTTTTTTATGACATATATCAGAAACGCGCCGAACTCGAAGCCTGGGTCGGCGGCACCGCAGAGGCGAAACATTGAAGGACCATTCCCATGCATTCAAAGGACAATCCCATGACCAGAGATAAAACCCGGGCGCAATCAGGACGCATTCCGGTTCTTGCCATTTTTCTCACCGCTGTGCTGACCCTGGCGGCCGCAACAGGCGCAGCCTGGTATTCAGGTCTGCTATCCTTTGCGGACCACCAGCACAGGGAAATGCAGCAGGACAGCGACATCCAGTACACCTGCAGCATGCACCCCCAGGTGGTCACAGATGAACCCGGGGATTGTCCCATCTGCGGCATGGAGCTTGTGCCAAAGGACAAGGTGGATGAAAATGATGATAAAGATGACAGCGAACGCGAAATTGCATACTGGCGCGCGCCCATGAACCCTGAGGAAATCTATGACGAGCCCGGAAAAAGCGCCATGGGCATGGATCTGGAGCCGGTGTATGAAGACGAACTGGTGGGGGGCGTCAACATTTCCATTGATCCGGTCACAGAGCAAAACATGGGCATCCGCACCACAGCCGTAAAAAAGGGACCGCTTCCCCACACCATCCGGACCTACGGCCACGTGACCTACAATGAAACCAACATTGCCCGGCTCAACCTGAAATTCAGCGGATGGATCGAAAAACTGCACGTGGATTTCACCGGCGCCCGGGTAGAAAAAGGTGATCCACTGTTTGATTTTTATTCACCGGAACTGATCACCGCCCAGCAGGATCTGCTGGAAGCCCGGCGCAACTATAGCCGCCGGCCCGATGAAACCAACAGAAAAATGCTGGAATCGGTAAAAAACCGGCTTGCCTACTACGGTATCGCCGAATCGGAAATCGAGCAGGTCATCGGGCAGGGGGCGGTCAGGCACGCCCTGACCATCTGTTCTCCGTACACGGGCGTGGTGACGGAAAAAAACGCGCTGCAGGGCGATTACGTCCAATCCGGGGCCACGATTTATCAAATCGCGGACCTGTCGAGTGTGTGGGTGGAGGCCCATATTTACGAATATGAGCTGGCACGGGTCCAAAAGGGCCTGAAAGCGGAAATGACCCTGCCCTACCTCCCCGGGAAAAAATATGAGGGACAGGTGGCCTACATCTATCCCTATCTCCAGCGCAAAACCCGGGACGTGGTTGTGCTGCTGGAATTTGACAACCCGGATATGTTTTTGAAACCCGATATGTACGGAGATGTGAAAATCGCCACCAGCAGCGATGAAACCGGACTGCACGTGCCCAGATCCGCGGTGCTCCGCTCCGGGCAGCGCGATATCGTGTTTGTTCGGCGCAGTGCCGGCAAATTCACCCCCCGGGAGGTAAAACTCGGAATTCCCCTGGACAACGACCGGATTGAAATCCTTGAGGGCCTGGCACCGGGCGAGCAGGTAGTGGTTTCCGGGCAATTCATGCTCGATTCCGAATCCAAGCTCCGGGAGGCCTCCCGGAAAATGACCGAAGGCGAAGATCGCGGGGAAAAAGACGATAATTCCGGGCAAAACAGCGCCGAAGACGAAGGCTTTTTTGATGATCTGGAAAACAGCAACGGCCGGAACGGGGATGCATTTTTTGAGGATCTGGAATAAAGGGGCGCCCAAGTGATCGGAAAAATCATTGAATGGTCCATCAACAACAAGTTCATGGTGGTGCTGGCAACCCTTTTCGTGATTGCCGGCGGCATTCTGGCCGTGCGGTCCATCCCCCTGGATGCCATACCGGATCTGTCTGACGTGCAGGTCATCGTGATGACAGAATATCCGGGCCAGGGCCCGGAGGTGGTCGAAGACCAGGTCACCTACCCGCTGACCTCCACCATGCTCAGCGTGCCCTACGCCAAAAATGTCCGGGGATATTCATTTTTCGGCCTGTCTTTTGTCTATGTGATTTTCGAGGACGGCACTGACCTTTACTGGGCCCGGTCCCGGGTGCTTGAATATTTAAACGGCGCGGCATCCGACCTGCCCGAAGGCGTAACCCCGGAGCTGGGCCCGGACGCCTCGGGCGTGGGCTGGGTATATGAATATGTGCTCAAGGACCATACCGGAAAACACAACCTGGCCGAGCTCAGAAGCATCCAGGACTGGTTTTTGCGATACGAGCTCATGTCCGTGCAGGGAGTGGCAGAAGTGGCCGGCATCGGCGGATATGTCAACCAGTATCAGGTGGAGGTGGATCCCAACAAGCTGCTGGCCTACGACCTTCCCCTTTCCAGGGTCAGACGCGCCATCCAGCGCTCCAACAGCGATGTGGGCGGCAGGCTTATGGAAATGGCCGAGACCGAATTCATGGTGCGGGGCAAGGGCTATATCCAATCCATTGCGGACATGGAAGAAATCGCTATTGGCGTCGATGACCGGGGCACCCCGATTCTTTTGAAAAACATCGCTGATATCCATCGGGGCCCTGAACTGCGGCGGGGGGTGCTGGAATGGAACGGCGAGGGCGAGACCGCCGGGGGCATCGTGGTGATGCGCTACGGGGAAAACGCCTTAGATACCATCAACAGGGTAAAAACCAGGCTTACGGAACTGGAAAAATCCCTTCCCAAGGGCGTGACCATTGAAATGGGATACGACCGCTCCGGGTTGATCCAGCGGGCCGTGCATGCACTCCAGAAAAAGCTCGTGGAAGAAATCACGGTGGTGGCCATTATCTGTGTGCTGTTTCTCCTGCACTTCAGATCCGCGTTTGTGGCCCTGTTCACCCTGCCCGTGGGGGTGCTGATGTCGTTTCTGGTGATGTATCCCCTGGGCATAAACGCCAATATCATGAGCCTGGGCGGCATTGCCATTGCCATCGGCGTGATGGTGGACGCTTCGGTGGTCATGGTGGAAAACGCCCACAAGCACCTGGAGCGGGACCGGGACAAAAAGCCCTTTCACCAGATCATCCTGGAGGCCTCCAAAGAGGTGGGCCCGGCCCTGTTTTACAGCCTGCTGATTATCACGGTATCCTTTATCCCGGTATTTGCCTTACAGGAGCAGTCGGGCCGGATGTTCAAACCTTTGGCCTACACCAAAACCTTTGCCATGGCCGCATCCTCGCTTTTGGCCATCACCATCATCCCGGTGCTCATGACCTTTTTTATCACCGAACAGCCCATTGACCCGCAGACTTCCAAAAAACGCCGGCGCCAAATCTGGATTGCCGCCACAGCAAGCCCGCCGGTGATCGTTGTTGCCGCCGGCCTAGCAGGGGCAAACCTTCCCGGCTGGAGCCTGATTGCAGCCATCGCGGTTTCCGTTTTTGCCGTGATCTGCCTTGTACCCCAGAAAATTCTGCCGGAACACAGAAATCCCCTGAGCCGTGTTTTTATCCGCGTCTACCGGCCGGTGATCGCCATGGTCATCAACTGGCGTAAGACAACGATTCTGATTGCCGTGCTGATCACTGCGGTAACCTATTATCCGGCCAAACAACTGGGCAGTGAATTCATGCCCCCCTTAAACGAAGGCGATCTGCTCTACATGCCAACCACCCTGCCGGGCATCTCCGTTACCAAGGCCCGGGAACTGCTCCAGCAGACCGACAAGATCATCAAACGCTTCCCGGAAGTCCAAAGCGTGCACGGCAAAATCGGCCGGGCCGATACGGCCACGGATCCGGCACCGCTGAGCATGATTGAAACCACCATCATGCTGCGGCCCAAAGTGGAATATGAAACCCTGGAAGTCCAGCGCCTTTTCTCATCCTGGCCAGACTGGGCAAAGGGGCCCCTGAGCCTGATCTGGCCGGAGAAAAAAAAGGGCGAAATCGTACATCAATGGCGCAAAAAGAAAATTGAGCGATTTTTCTCTTCCTGGCCGGGTTGGCTCAAAGCCCCGCTTGCCTGGATCTGGCCGGAACAGCGGCACATGACCATCGAAGAGCTAAAAGCGGACTTAAACAACGCCATTCGGTTTCCGGGGCTCACCGATGCCTGGACCATGCCCATTAAAACCCGCATTGACATGCTGTCCACCGGAATCAAGACACCTGTGGGCATCAAGCTCATGGGCCCGGACCTGGAGGTGTTGTCCGAGCTGGGCTCCCGTATTGAAAAGGTGGTGCGCGATATTCCCGGTACCCTGTCGGCCTATTCCGAGCGCACAACCGGCGGCAATTATCTGGATTTTGACATCAGGCGCCATGAAATCGCCCGCTACGGCCTGACTGTCGATGATGTCCAGGAAGTGATCATGACCGCAGTGGGGGGCATGAACATAACCTACACCGTGGAGGGTCTGGAGCGCTATCCCGTGAATCTGCGGTACAAACGGGAGTTAAGAGACGATATGCAGCAGCTCAGGCGGGTGCTGGTGGCCACGCCAACCGGGGCCCAGGTGCCCCTTGCCCAGCTCGCCGATCTTGAGATCCGCAAGGGGCCGCCCATGATCAAAAGTGAAAACGCCAGAAGAACCGCATGGATATACGTGGACATAGCGGGTGTAGATCTGGGCTCCTATGTGGAGCGGGCGCGCCAAATCGTGGACGAAAACATTGACATGCCGGCAGGCTATTCCAAGGTCTGGTCCGGGCAGTTTGAATACATGCAAAAGGCCAGACAAACCCTGAACCTGATTGTTCCCATAACAATTCTGCTGATTTTCATACTTCTCTACATTCATTTCAAAAACATCACAGAGGCCATGGTGGTCATGGCATCGCTGCCGTTTGCCCTGGTCGGCGGGGTGTGGCTGCTTTATCTGCTTGACTATAACGTTTCAGTGGCCGTGGTGGTGGGCTTTATCGCCCTTGCCGGTCTGGCTGCGGAAACCGGTGTGGTGATGCTGGTCTATCTTGACGAGGCCCACAAAAGATGGGCGCACCGGGGAGAAATGCAAACCACAGAGCATCTCAAGGGTGCGATCATCGAAGGGGCGGTGGAACGCGTGCGGCCCAAGCTCATGACCGTGGCCACCACCTTAATCGGCCTGATGCCCATTATGATCGGCACCGAAACCGGGGTCCGGGTCATGAAGAGAATCGCCGCGCCCATGGTGGGCGGGCTGATCTCCTCGACCATTTTAACCCTGATTATCATCCCGGCGGTCTATGATATCTGGAAACGCCATGAGCTCAAGGAAAAACAATAAACCAAGAAGTCAATCCGGCAACCCAACAAGGAGAAACGTTATGAAACAACTGATGCATTTTATGATCACGCCAATGATACTGATCTGTCTAGTCATCGCGCCTGCGGCCGCCCAGCACGGCAGCGATGGAGAAACAATCCACCAGGCAGCCGTGGATAACCATGAGCTGACTTATAAACTCATTGACATGCGCGAGGCCTTAAAGGAGCACGGCAGCGACAGCAAGGCGACCCACCACCTGATGGTCTTTATCCGGGACCAGAACGGCGATGCGGTCACCGGCGCCAAAGCCGGGTTTCTGATCCAGGGCCCTGACGGTAAACAGCAAAAGGTCATGGCCATGGCTATGGCAGAGGGCTACGGTGCTGATGTCTCCCTTGACCCGCCGGGAGCATACACCATCAGGACAAAAGCCGTGGCCGGGGACAAATCTCTGATCCATTCATTTGATCACGTTTTTCAATGAACCGGCACAATCCTGTCAACCAGTCCGGATCCGGGCCATTCGGAATGTGCTTGACCGCTGCCGACTTTTTAGATTAGAATTATTAGTTTATCAGCAACGCTTATGATTTCACGCGGCACAGGCCGCGGCCATGGGTCGCGCAAAGCCCGTTTTCTGCCAAAACAAACAAAAAGACTGTTATGACGCAACTGCTGCTTCGCCCCAATATTGAACTGGAGCCAAAGGCCCTTGCCATCGGAGGCCGGCGCCTGGAGATCCTGTGCGTTAAAAATCTTGAACCCCTGATTTCCGAACTCGAAGCAGAGGGCCGGCAGGAAATCGCGCATTTTCCCTTCTGGGTGAAAATCTGGGAGGCCAGCATCGTGCTCACGGACTGGCTGGTGCACACGGGGCTGGATAACAACCAGGAAATCCTGGAAATCGGTGCGGGTATGGGCATTACCGGACTGTTTCTCGGCGCCTTCGGCCACCGGGTCACACTTACGGACAACCATGCCGATGCCCTGGCGCTGATGGAGAAAAACGCGGCCCACAACAAAATTGAAACCGTGCGGGTCTCGGACCTGGACTGGCACAAGCCGAATACGGATGAGACCTGGGATATCATCTGCGGCTCGGAACTGATCTACCGCAAATCCGATGTGGATCCGGTCATCGAAATTCTCAAAAAAAAGCTCAAATCGGGCGGCAAGGCTTACCTTGCCCATGATATCGCCCGGATGTCCATGATGGAATTTCTGATGGAAGCGGAAAAGGAATTTGATCTTTCCCACAAGGGCATGGCCTTTACCGGCATGGGAGAAAAAAAACAGATCGTCATCCATACCCTGAAACATAAAGCATAGGGCACCGGGAGCATTAATTTTTGGATGATCATTTCCCACATCTGATTTCCGGGCTGTTTGACCATCCGGTCGCTGCTGAAGCCATTCTGGAAGAGATTCCCACGGCTCTGATCCTGCTCGATGCCCGGCGGCGAATCCGGTACATGAACCGGGCGGCTTCCGCCCTGACCGGCTATGGTCCGCAAGAAGCAAAAAACATTGCCTGTCACAATATTGTGCGAACCCGGGCATATCTCAAAGACAGCCCGGTTTCAAAAATCGCACCGGACAGCGGACCGGTGTGCGTGCAAAGCGATCTGATCAACCGGGAAAAATTGCGCATTGACGTTCGCATTACCATGATCGGGCTTTTTGATCCCGCCGGAAGGTGCCTGGGCTACGTGGATGCCATAGAGGACCTGCGGGGCACGGCTCAGCCACAAGCGCAAATGCATCCGGCATTTGGCTTTGCCGGAATGATCGGCAAAAGCCCGGATATGGAACACATCTTCCGCACCCTGCCCCTGATCGCCGGAAATGACTCCCCGGTGCTGATTACCGGAGAGACCGGCACGGGAAAAAACCTGGCCGCCATGGCCATCCACGAAAATTCCGGCCGGTCCAGGGGACCGTTTGTCAAAATCAACTGCGGCGCCCTGCCTGAAACCCTTCTTGAATCCGAATTGTTCGGACACTGCAAAGGCGCATTTCCCGGTGCCACCGAAAACCGGCAGGGCCGGTTCCGGCTGGCGCACAACGGCACCCTGTACCTTGCTGAGATCGGGGATATGCCCCTGACCCTGCAGGCAAGGCTGTTAAACCTTCTGGACAACAACACTGTCTATCCCATGGGCGGATCCCGGGGCTTTCAGGTGGATGTGCGTGTTATCGCAGGCGATCACCGAAATCTGGAGCAGATGGCGGAACAAGGCATATTTCGCAAAGACCTTCTGTTCCGGCTCAACATGGTGCGCCTCCACCTGCCCCCGCTGCGGCAGCGGGGAGATGACATCGGTCTGCTCACGGATCATTTTCTGCAGCAATTCAGCACCGCCTTTGGCAAAGACATCCGGGAACCGTCCCCTGAGGCCCTGGATTTGCTCAAGACCTACACATATCCGGGCAATGTCCGGGAATTGCGAAACATCATCAAATACGCGGTCAACATCTGCCGGCAGCATCAAATTGAACCCCGGGATCTCCCCGCCTATCTCAGCAGCAACATTGAGCCGGCAGCCGGCCGAATGGAGCATGACACCCGAACCCGGCAGGAACCGCCCGGCACTGTTTCCGCCTCTTTTCAGCCCACAGCCGAAGGCGCAGCCACATGGGCTGAAACCGAAAAGCAGATGATCATCGAAGCCCTTGTAC
Source organism: Desulfosalsimonas propionicica (assembly GCF_013761005.1). Classification (NCBI taxonomy): domain Bacteria; kingdom Pseudomonadati; phylum Thermodesulfobacteriota; class Desulfobacteria; order Desulfobacterales; family Desulfosalsimonadaceae; genus Desulfosalsimonas; species Desulfosalsimonas propionicica. The sequence continues at coordinate 93,596 of NZ_JACDUS010000006.1, read as the reverse complement.
GAACCGGCGGCCGCCGCAACAAGGCCGCAGCCCTGCTGGGATGGGGCAGAAGTACTCTGTGGAGAAAAATCAAGCAATATCAGATCCAGTAGGATGAAACAGGCCCGCAGGCGGGGAAATTATTGGACACCTGCCCTGCGCTTGTGCTATTTTTATAAAATGCAATACCATTTTAATATCCAATATCAGGACAAACTCCATGTCCCGGAAAATCCTCATACCCCTGTACGGACACGAAGTGGCGCCCCGTTTTGACCTGGCATCGGAAGCCGCCATTGTTTCAGCAGATCATGACGGGACGTGGGAAAAAAAAATCGTGGTCCTGGCCCAGGTCTCCGCAGAGAAACTGTGCCACATGATTTTAACAAAAGACGTGGACACGGTGATCTGCGGCGGCATTGAAGATCAGTATTATCAATACCTGAACTGGAAGCGCATCCGTGTCTATGATTCCGTTATCGGCTCGTGGAAGCAAGGAGTGGAGCAATTGCTGAAAAACAAACTTTACCCGGGCGCCATTGTCGGCCAGCAAGGGGAGAACTGATCCGATGGCCGATAAAATGAAAAAATGGTGGGACCTGTGCCGGCAGATATTTGAAAGGGACGAAGAAAAAAAAGAAATGCCCAGGCGCTACCGGCGCCTTCGCCGCAATATCATTTTTTTGATGCTGGCCGTGACCCTGATTCCGCTGGCGATTATGGCGGCTACCAACGCCATGCAGTACCAGAAAAACATCAAATCCGAACGCATCAAACCCATACGCGCCATTGCCGGAAAGGCGGCCCATTCCTTTGAGCTGTTTCTCGAAGAGCGGCTTTCTGCCATCCATTTCATCTCATCGAGTTATTCATATGAGATCCTGTCCGGCCAGGCCACGCTGCACCGGATTTTCCGCATTCTGCGGGAAGAATACGGCGGATACGTGGATCTTGGGATTATCAACAACGACGGCACCAAAATCGCCTACACCGGCCCCTATGACCTGCTGAACAAAAATTATTCCAACCAGCAATGGTTCAATGAGGCCCGGGTGCGGGGGGTTTACATCAGTGATGTCTTCATGGGTTACCGGGACCTGCCGCATATCGCCATGGCCGTTCAGAATTTAAACGACCAGGGCGAGTCCTGGATCCTGCGGGCCACCATGGATACCAAAAAATTCGAGGACCTGATCAGTCCCATGGGAATGGACCCCATCACGGACGCATTTATCGTCAACAGCAAGGGCGTTCTCCAGTCCGATTCCCGGAACTACGGAAAGGTATTGGACCAATTTCCCATGGAAATCCCCTCAGGGGATTCCGGCACTCATGTCAGGGAACTGACCGACCCGGACGGCCGGGAAATCGTCATGGTATACTCCCGGCTGATCAAATACGACTTCACACTGGTCATGATCCTGCCCCAGGCCAATGTTTTCCAGCCCTGGCACACGCTGAAGCAGGAAATGTCGTATATGTTTGTGGCAAGCGTCATTGCCATCTTTCTGGTGATCTTCGGCTCCACGCACCTGCTGGTCAAACGAATCCGGGAAGCCGATGAAAAGCGCGTCATTGCCTTCCGGGAGCTTGAATACACCCAGAAGCTGTCCTCCATTGGCCGGCTTGCCGCGGGCGTGGCCCACGAGATCAACAACCCGTTGGCCATTATCAATGAAAAAGCCGGGCTTTTAAAGGATCTGGTGGACCATGACAAGCATCATGACAAGGAAAAGCTCATGCGGGGCGTCTCCCAGATCCTGCAGTCCGTGGACCGGTGCCGCAATATCACCCACCGTCTGCTCGGATTTGCCAGGCGCATCGGGGTGCAGTATGAACTGCTCGATATCAACGAGGTTCTCCGGGATACCCTGGGGTTTCTTGAAAAGGAAGCCCACCACCGCAACCTAAACATCGAGTTTAAGTTTGACGAACAAATCCCGAAAATCTCCTCTGACCGGGGCCAGCTCCAGCAAGTCATCCTTAATATGCTGACCAATGCATTTGCCGCGGTCAAAGACGGCGGAGAAATTGTTTTGTCCACCTGGAAAAAAGATGAGCAGACCGTGGCCCTTGCCATCCGGGACAACGGTCACGGCATGACCGAAGAAACCATGCGGCAGATTTTTGAACCGTTTTTTACCACCAAAAAAGGATATGGCACAGGCCTTGGCCTGTCGATCACCTACGGTATCATTAAAAAACTGGGCGGAGAAATCAAGGTGGACAGCAAAATAGAACAGGGAACCACCTTTACCATCTTTCTGCCCAAAACGCCCCCCGGAGAAATGGAAGATGACTGATTCAATCAAGGTGCTGCTGGTCGACGACGAGGAAGAATTTGTCACCACACTGGCCGAAAGACTGGAAATGCGGGGATTTGACCCCAGCATTGCCACATCCGGAGACCAGGCCCTTTCCATGGTTCAGGACAAAGCCTTTGACCTCATTGTGCTGGACCTGATGATGCCCGGCATCGGGGGCCTGGAGGTGATGAAACAAATCAAATCAGCCAATCCGGATATGCCCATTATCCTGCTCACCGGTCAGGGCTCAACAAAGGAGGGTATGGAGGGAATGAACCAGGGGGCTTTTGATTTCCTGATGAAGCCCCTGGATATCGAAGAACTGATTTCACAAATTCATGAAGCGCTTGGAAAAACCTCAGCATAACCCCGCCAAGCAGAAAAGGGGACCCAATGAACCAGGAAACTGAGAAAACACTGGCCTTTTTCGGCAGAATGACAGCCAACCTGACCCATGAGTTTAAAAATATTCTGGCCATCATACAGGAATCGGCCGGGCTCATGGAAGACATCATGGCCATTTCACCCCTGGCCAAGGACAAGTACCAGGAAAGATTCAACAATTCCATGAACACCATTAAAAACCAGCTCCAGCGGGGAATGGAGATGGCCTCCCGTTTCAACCGCTTTGCGCACGCGCCGGATCACAACAGCGCGGAACTGGAACTGGGCGAAACAATGGTTCATTTCTGCACGCTCACAGAGCGCTTTGCCCGGCTCAAACACATCACTCTGCAGGCAGACAGGCAAAATGATCAGGAAATCAAAATCACCACCAATCCCCTGCTGCTCTACATGGTTTTGTTCTACAGCCTGGACGCCTGTCTTTCGGTTCTTCCGGCCCAATGCGAAATCCGCCTGATTTCGGTCAAAAAGGATGAAAAGACCGCTGTGGAAATCGCCTGCGCCGGTAAGCAGGCGCCTTCCCCTGAACAATTTTTTACCGGACTGCGGCAAAGCAATGCATGGGGCGACCTGGAAAACACGGCAGAACAATTGAATGCAGAGCTGAAGTGCAATACTGATGATCTTTGTTTTTACCTGATTTTGAAATAAAGGAGGAAACCTTGTAATGGCCGGAGAAGTAAACGGCGAAACAGCCATAAGGATCCTTCTGGTCGATGATGAAGAGGAGTTTGTCACAACCCTCTCGGAGCGGATGGAGATGCGCGGTTTTGATGCATCTGTTGCTTTTGACGGCCAAAAAGCGATGGAAACCCTAAAAACCCGAGTGCCCGATGTCATGGTGCTTGATCTGCGCATGCCCGGAATAGACGGCATGGAGGTCCTGGAACGCGTAAAAAAGACAAACCCGGAGGCCCAGGTGATCATCCTGACCGGTCACGGATCATATAAGGACGAGGAACAAGCCAGGCGCCTCGGGGCATTTGATTATCTGCAGAAACCCGTTGATGTGGACACCCTGGTGAAAAGCATCCAAAAAGCATACCAGCAAAAAATCGAATCCGCATATGCGGCTGAACCTTTTGACGAAAGCCAAAGCCCCCAAAAGAGATATTAAAATTATAGACAAGGGGAAAAAGACAAATTAATGTAGGATTATAATCATACAAAAATAAAACATGATGGCTTTGTAAAAAGTCGATTTTCAGATGGCGCCATCAAACATGACCCGATACATCTTTAAGTGCACAGGAGGAATTCCATGAAAACAAGGGTACTGCTTGTTGATGATGAGCAGCAGTTTGTTGAACAGCTCTCGGAACGCTTGAAAATCCGGGACTATGATGTCAGCGTCTGCTTCAGCGGCGAGGAGGCGGTGGAAAACATCCGGCAGTATCTCTATGATGTTGTCATCCTGGATGTGGCAATGCCCGGAATGGATGGAAACGAGGTGCTAAAGCGAATCAAGCAGCATCGCCCCCTGACCGAGGTCATCATGTTAACCGGACACGCCACTGTGGAATCAGCAATTGACGGGATGAAACAGGGCGCGTTTGACTACCTGATGAAACCCTGTGACACCGAAGAGCTGGTAAAAAAAATCCACAACGCCTATCAGCGAAAAGCCGAGCAGGAAGAGCGGATCCGGGCAGCCAAAACCGAGCGTTACAGCACTTCGCCGTGGTCGGCGCTGGAAGACAAGTAAGACCACAGGCTGGATACACGTACACAAAGCTTTTTCAGCTTTATGCGCAAAAAACCCGGCCCTCTGATTCAGGGCCGGGTTTTTTAACTTTGATGCGCCTGTAAAAAGTCGATTTTCAGATGGCGCCGTAAAAAGTTCAAGATCAAGGCTTGCGCGATTTCGAAGAATGCAGCGTAGTTAGCCGTACGTGAAATTCTGAGAAATCGCGCGTAACGCAGATTTAGTTTTTTTTAAATGCCGTAGAAGAAATATAGCACCGCAAGTTCCACTGCAAGAAACAGAACCGTCATGCCGGCTCCGGCCTTTGCATAATCCACTGTTCGGTAACTGCCCGGCCGCATGACCAGCGCATTGACCTGGTGGGTGGGCAGCACAAAGGTATTGGAGGCAGACAGTCCCACAACCAGGGCTGCCATCCGCGGATCACCCCCGGCCATCATGGCCATGTTCATGCACAGGGGCACCAGCAGCACCGTTGCCCCGACATTGGAGATCACCAGTGTAAAAAACGAGGTCATCAGGCCGATGACGCCCAAAAGCACAATGGGGGCAGGCTCGCCGAGCACCCCGAGCACACCTTCGGCAATATAAGCCGCCGTGCCTGTCTGCTCAAAAGCCATGCCCAGGGGGATCAGGCCCGCCAGCAGAAAAACGGTCATCCAGTCAACGGCCCTGTAGGCCTCATCAATTTTCAACACCCCGGTAATGATCATACCCAGGGCTCCGGACATCAACGCCACGGAGAGCTGCATTTTCAAAAAAATCACCTGCAGCAGGGCCACCCCGAGCCATACCAGGGCCAGCTTGGCTTTTTCCGGCCGGAGGATTTCACCCTCAAGGGGCGTGGAAAAGGTCAGGGATCTGGGCTGGGGATGATTTTTCAGGATGTGAAACCGCTCCCATGGGCCAAACAGCAGAAGCGTGTCGCCCATGTTTAGCGTGATATGCGTCAAGCCGGAATAGTAAATCCGGTTGCCCTTGAAAAGGGCCAGGGGCGTGACTCCGTAAATCGTTTTGAAATCCACTTCGCTCATGGTCTTGCCGATGAGCTCGGATCTGGGGGAAACAATGGTTTCGGCCATGCCCGCACTGGTTCTGGAAAGGGTTTCGGCAAAAGACTCCAGGGTGTCTTTTACTTCCCAGCCCATTTCGTCGGCCATTTTCATGACGTTTTTGCGCCGGCCCACGACCGCAAGATCATCTCCGGGCCGGAGTTCCTCTGAACTTCTGGGCACGAAATTTTTGTCTTTTTCAGCGGCGTGCCCCACGGCCACCGCCGTGACCAGGTATCGGGTCTGCACCCCAAGATCAGCCAGGGTACCCGTGGTTTTGGCGTCTTCGGGAATATGAATCTCATAAATGGTTTCAAAGGCCCGGTAAGCCTGCATCAGGGCGTTGGTGACGCCTTCGTCGCTCTCACCCTTGCTGGCCGGCAGAATAAACCGGCCGAAAACAATGAAATAAACGATGGCAGAAATCAGCAGGCAGATACCAATGGGGGTCTGTGTAAACAGCCCAAAGGGCTCAAGCTTTTCCCCGCCGATGGTCATCAGGTCGTTTAACAAAATCGTGGGGCTGGCACCCACCAGGGTCAGAGTGCCGCCGATAATGGCGCAAAATCCCATGGGCATCAGAATTCGGGAAACCGGAAGGCCGATGCGCTTTGCAATGCGCTGGGCGGCCGGCAGAAACAGGGCAGCAGCGCCGATGTTCTGCATCAGGGCCGAAATGAGTCCAACCGTGCCACCGATAAAGGTAATAATGCGGCTTTCGCTTTTGCCGGCAATCTTTATGATCGGGCTGGCCACCTGGTTCATCACGCCGGTCTTGTCAAGACCGGCGCCCATGATGATCACGGCAATAATGGATACCACCGCATTACTGCTCAGACCCACAAAAGCATCTTTTGGGGAGATAAGCCCCAGAAGCGGCAGCAGGACCATCATGAGGATACCCACGACATCCACCCGGACCCATTCAAAAACAAAAAGGACAATTACGAATACCAAAACAATCATGGTCAGCAGCATTTCAGGCGTCATTGAAAACCGATCCTTTCTTTATCTGGTTGAGCCGGTATACGGGCTATCCCTTTTTATTCTCGTGCCGAAAGATGAAACACAGCACTGCCGCAAACAGGACCAGCACCACTCCTCTGATAAAATGGAACTCCATGGTTTCTCCTTTTCCCTCTGGTTCGGGTTCGCTCCGGGGATTTAGAAAAAGATTTCAGGCCACACTGTAGACATAAAGCTGTTTACCGGGACTGTCCGGGGCCTGATCCGCCAGTTGCTGATCCGTAGGCTCGGATACCACAAATTCGACATTGCCGTATTCCTTTGCCACCTGCTCGGCCACGGCATCAGGCTGTCCGTAGCGAATCACGTGTTCAAAGGGAATGCCTTTTTCCTTGGCCGCCTTTGCAAACTTTTCCGCGTTTTGCCGGGCGCTTTGCTCAAATTCGCTGACCCGTTCAGGCATGGGGTCCCGGTTTAGGATGGACTCCGGAAACGGCGCCGGACTTAAGGCCACGAGCCGGTAAGACATCCGCTCGGCCATTTCCAGGGCATAATCAATGAGACGATCAGAGAACCGATCCTCGTTTCCCACCACAAGCAAGACGCCTGAGCGAATCCGGGAAACCAGGGTATCAATGTTGACCGGCTTTTCCAGGTAATCAAACGCCCCCAGCCGCCTTGCCTCGATTTCGTCTTTCTCCGATCCCTGCCCGGTGAGCATAATAACCTGCACGTTGGGATGTTCCTTTTTGACCCGGCGCAGCACATCCATTCCATCAACGCCGGGCATACGCAGATCAAGGACCATGACATCCGGAGATTGCCTGTTGAGCTGTTCGAGGGCCTCTTCCCCGTTTAAGGCGATATCCGCGCTCAGATCCCGCATCTGCATGCGCTGGGAAAGGGTGTCGACAAAGTCTTTCTCGTCATCAACAAGAAGTATCCGGATTTTGCCGGTGCCCTTATCATCTTCCATGAATCTCTCCTTTACTGAATCGTTTTGTCTCAATCTGAATCTTTGTGTTTCATCCGGCAGCCTTTATTTTTTTAATTAGATCGGGTAGTTTACCCCACTGCAAGTGACGTGTCAAGAGACTAAAACAAACTAAAACAACCCTGCCAGATGACAGAAAAATACGCTGGCATGGCGCGGAACCGATCCCCAATCCACATGTGCAGGACATATTGGGCTTTGATTAAAACTCCGGTTCTGATATTCTGCGTTTTCATGCCAACCAAAGGATGTTGGCACCGTAAAAAGTCTACTTTTAGATGGTGCGGTAAACAGTTCAAGATCAAGGCTTGCGCAATTTCGAAGAATGCAAAGTGCTTATCCGTACGTGAAGTTCTGATAAATTGCGGGTAACGCAGATATTGGACTTTTACGGCGCTATCAAAGGATGCTTTGCGAAAGGAGACGGCAAATGGTAACCCTGCTGACCACAAAGCAAGTGGCCGCCTATATCGGTGTCAATGAAAAGATGGTTTATTCACTGGTGGCTGAAAAGGGCTTGCCGGCGTCAAAAATCACCGGCAAATGGCTGTTTCCCCGGCATCTGGTGGACCAGTGGATCGAGGCCAGCACCATCAATTACCCGGATTCCCCGGCAAAGCGGCTTCCCGAGACCGGGTTGCTGATCATTGTGGGCAGCAACGACCCGCTTTTGGATCAAACCATTTCATGGTTTAACAGGCAGTTTCCGGACCATATCGCCGTGTTTGGCAACACGGGCAGTATGGGCGGACTCAGGGCCCTGCGCCGGGAATGCTGCCACATGGCCGGCAGCCATCTCATGGAAGAAAACGGATCTGAATACAATTTTTCCCATGCCGGCCGGGAGGTGGGGCAAATGCCGGCTGTGGTCAATTTCTGCCGCAGGGAGCAGGGCCTTTTGGTGGCAAAAGGCAACCCCGGACAGCTCCGATCCGTGGCCGACCTCCATCAGGCCGAAATCCGCGTGGTCAACCGGGGACCGGAAACCGGCACCCGCCTGCTTTTTGACCGGATGCTGGAGCAGGCCGGCATTGATCCCCAAAGCCTTGCCGGATATGAAAACGAAGTCAGCCGCCACATTGATGTGGGCATTGAAATCCTTGCCGGCAGAGCCGACGCCGGCCCGGGCATCCGGGCCGTGGCCGGCATGCTCGGGCTGGATTTCATTTCTTTGCGCTGGGAACGTTATGACATGCTGATCAGCAAGGACCATTTTTTTGACCGGCCGGTGCAGGATTTTCTGGCTGTTTTCCATGATCCCGGCTTTCAACGCATGGCCGCCGGCTGGCAAGGCTATGATATCAGTCTAAGCGGCAAAATGATATTTCCCGGGCAATAAAACCCCTGGCAATCCGTCAGCTGCCTGTACTGCAGGCCGGGGCCTTGCCTGCAATTGATTTTTCCGCCTGTCCCGCCGGTCCGTGGCGGCAAAAAATTTCAACCGCTTGGACTGCGGCGGCGGCGGCTCCGTGACTGAAAAATGCGATTGTAGACCTCATCCGGGTCAAAACTTTCGTAGCCCGCTTCCTGCAGGCCTTCGGAGAGATCCCGGATTGTCTTGGTGCCCACGCCCGGCCAGCACAATATGGCCTTGATGTTTTCCTGTCCGCTTAATTTCCGGGGATCGGCCAGCGCCTGCTCGCCCAGGCATTTGCGAATGACATTGCAGGTATGGGTACCAATGTATTCCACGAACGGATACTCAAAGGCTGTTTTCCGGAACCGGCATTCCCGGTAATATGCCTGCTGTACATTGGCAATCCCCATCTGGCAGGCCTCACCGATCTCCGCCCACACATGCCCTTTGCGGCGCATTTCAAAAATCAGGTCGATTCGCTGCCGGCTCTTGCTGTCTGTATATCTTCCCAGTTGTCCCATGTTGATTCTCTTTTCCGTATGTGTTGCCCGCGATATTTATTATAAACAAGTTCGGTTAGTTGAACATTGATCATTTTCAGGGTAAATCTTTTTATAGATAGGTTAAAACCCCTTCCCGAGGGCTTTTTGACAGCTTGATCGTCACAACTTTACTTTTATATACGCTATAGGATTAGATCTAATTGGTCAAGTTGGAATATATTATTCTCCTATTCCATGTGGTTTATTTAACATTAGACACGAATCAAACCTTCTGCAAATTTATAAAAAATTGCATAGAAAAAATTTGCATGTGACGTTTGCCGCCATGATGTGCTACCTTGGCGGCAAACACAAATACAGGATTGTTGCCATGCACGAACTGCCCGTCACTGAAAGCATTCTGGAAATCGTTGTCAAACACGCAAAACAAAACCAGGTCAGCCGTGTGGTTTCCATAACCCTGGAGGTCGGGGAACTGAGCGACCTGGAAAATGAGTGGCTGCAGCATTATTTTGATTATCTGAGCAAAGACACCCTGGCCGCAGGCGCGGAACTCAAAATCCAAAGAGCCCCCATAGTGCTCAAATGCCGGAAATGCGGCCATGAATTCCGGATCCAAAAAGATGAACTGGGTTTAACGGATTGCCCGCAATGCGGAACCGCCGGCGATGTCTCCCTTGTTTCCGGCCGGCAGTATCACATAAAGGAAATGGAGGCCGTCTGAATGGAAGAAATCAAGCTCATCGAAATCAAAGAAAACATTCTGTCGGACAATGACGAGGCCGCCCGGCAGCTGCGGCAGAAACTGGCGGATGAAAAAACTTTTGTCATCAACCTCATGTCTTCGCCGGGGGCCGGAAAAACGAGCCTGCTGCTGCAAACCATAGAGCGCCTGAAAAACGAACTGCGTATCGGTGTCATCGAGGCGGATATCGATTCAGTGGTGGATGCGGAAAAAATCAGAGAGTCCGGGGCGGCTGCCGTGCAGCTGCGCACGGGCGGCTTTTGCCACCTGGATGCGGCCATGGTGAAAACCGGACTTGACGGCATCGGTTCAAAGGATTTCGACCTGATCTTTATTGAAAACGTGGGCAATCTGGTCTGCCCGGCGGAATTTGACACCGGGGCCATGAAAAGCGCCATGATTCTCAGCGTGCCCGAAGGCGATGACAAGCCCCTGAAATACCCTTTGATGTTTACTGTTTCAGACGTACTTCTGGTCAATAAAACCGACATGATGGCCTTAAGCGACTTTGACACGGCGATTTTGCGCAAGCGCGTGCACAAACTGCACCCGGAGATGGACATTCTGGAAGTCTCGGCCAAAACCGGCGCTGGCATGGATCAATGGGTGGACTGGATACGCCGGGCCATTGAGAATTTTTCTTGACAAAGTTTTGACAAACCTCTTTAGAATATAGTAATAATCTGTAATTAATCGTTTTTCTGAGAAACCACCGGCCTGAACAGAAAAATCCGGGCCCAGATGCAACACCATTCACCGAAGCGGCCATACCATGATGCATGACAATGACAACAGCAATGACAAGCAGGAGCCCGACGCAAGGCAAACGGAAACCGACTTTGAGCTGGAAATCCGCTTTGACGACGAAACGGACTGGCCTGCAGAGGATGCCGGCAACGACGACAATCGGCAGCCAGAGCCGGAAAATGCCGCCCTGGAGGCTGTAAACCGGCGGATTGCCCAATTGTCCGAGGCTTTTGAAACCAAACTCAAATACGATGCCCACAAAAACAAGGTCATAGATGAGCTGCACCGGGAACTTCAGGAATACCGGGACGGCCTGGTCAAAAAATACATCCACTCCATGGTAACCGATGTCATTAAAATCATTGATGACATCCGTAAATTCAAGGCGTATTATGAACCCGGGCCGATTACCGAGCAAACCGCCGCCCGGCTGCTGGAGTTCCTGGAAGAAATCGCCGGCGACCTGGAAGACCTTTTTACCTGGCAGGGCATTACTGCCTTTACCTGCGGTGTGACACATTTTGACAATACCCGCCAGCGTGTCGTCAAAAAGGTTGAAACAAGCGATCCGACCATGGACAAAATCATAGCTGAAAGCATGCGTCCGGGCTATGAGTGGGACGGCAAGATTCTGCGGCCCGAACTGGTCACGGTTTACGTATACGATCATAGCGGGAAAGGGGACAGGCTTTGACAGAAAAAAAGATCAAACGGATCTTCGGCATTGATCTGGGAACCACTTACTCCTCCATTGCCTATGTGGATGAATACGGCAAGGCTGTCATCATCCCCAATGCGGAAAACGAACGGGTGACGCCCTCGGTTGTTTTTTTTGACGAAAACACCGTGGTGGTCGGGGAAGTGGCCAAGGAAAGCGCCAAGCTGTATCCCAATGAAGTGGTCAGCTTTATCAAGCGGTCGATGGGAGAGCCCAATTTTATATTTGAATACGGCGGCGAACGCTACAGGCCGGAGGAAATTTCAGCCTATGTCCTCAAAAAACTGGCCCAGGACGCCCAGCAGCACCTGGGAGAAACCATTTCCGACGTGGTGATCACATGTCCGGCCTATTTCGGCATCAACGAAAGGGAAGCCACCCGAAAAGCCGGGGAAATCGCGGGGTTTAACGTCCGTCAGATCATCAACGAACCCACCGCCGCAGCCATCGCCTACGGGTCCCTGGACACCACCCAGAACCGGGTGGTCCTGGTATACGATCTGGGCGGGGGCACCTTTGACGTCACCATGATCGATATCCGCAAGGAATCTGTGGAGGTCATCTGCACGGGCGGGGACCACAACCTTGGGGGCAAGGACTGGGACGACCGGATCGTTGCCTTCCTGGTGGAAAAATTCCAGGAGGAAACCGGCATTACCGAAGACATTCTCGATGACCCGGACACCTGGCAGGATCTGCAGCTGTCTGCGGAAAAAGCCAAAAAAATTCTCAGCCAGCGTCCCAAGACGCCGGTTTCGATCACCCACGGGGGCAAACGGGTCAAGCTGATGCTGGAGCGGGAAAAATTCGAAGAAGTCACAGAGGATCTGCTGGTGCGGACCGTGGATTTCACCAGGGATATGCTCGATGCTGCCTTGCAGAAGGGCTACAGCCGGTTTGATGAAATCATCCTGGTGGGCGGGGCCACCCGGATGCCGCAGGTATCCGAACGGATCGAAAAGGAGTTCGACATGGCACCCAAGGTTTTCGATCCAGACGAGGCCGTGGCCAAGGGCGCGGCCATCTACGGGTGGAAGCTGGCGTTAAACGATGACCTGATCCGGCGGATATCGGAAAAAACCCAAAAAACATTTGACGCTTCCGGAAATCTTTCCGAAATGATGGACACCAGTCAGATCACCACCCGGGATTTCCAGGAAGCCGCCCGGGAGTTGGCCGAGGATACCGGCTATGCCCTGCCCTCGGTTGAAAACGCCATGCTGCGGGTTAAAAATGTCACTTCAAAAAGCTTCGGAGTGGTGGCTCACAACCCATCAGGTGAGGAGATCGTGTTCAACCTGGTGCTGCGCAACACCACGGTTCCGGTCAATGTGGTGAAAAAATTCTACACGGCCGTGCAGAATCAAAAAACCGTTCTCATCCGGACCATGGAAAGCGAGACCAGCAGCATTGAAATCCCCCTGGAACACGCAACAGAAATCAAGACGGCGGTTTTGCATCTGCCGCCGAATCTGCCGGCTGACCTGCCCATTGAAATCACCTTTGACTTAAACGACGAGGGCCGTCTTCACATCACGGCCCTGGAAACCGGCGAGTACAGAAAAGTCCAGGTCGAAGTGGACACGGCGTCGGTAATCGGCGGTGAGGAATTTGAAAAGGCCAAGCAACGATCACAGAACCTGGTGGTGCATTGACAATCACAGGCACTGACAATCTCCCGGCAATCCTAACACCAAGGCATATCTGACAGGGCTATGGAACGCGAAAATTTCTATCTTTTACTCGAACTTCCCTGTGATCCCCCGGAAACTGATGCAAAGGTCATTGAAGACGCCATTGCAAAAAAGCAGTCCGAATGGAGCCGCCTTCGCAATCATCCAACAAAGGGACTGCACGCTCAGAAATGCATCAACCTGATTCCTGAAATCCGACGGGTGATGACCGACGAGGCGCTGCGGGCCAAAGAGGCCGAAGCCGCCCGGGAAATATCGGCCAGGGACAAGCAGGACAAGTACCCTGAAATCGACCGCCATATCGATATCCTCATGGGCAAGGGGCATATCACCCCGGAAGAGGTCCACAAGCTGTCCAAGGTCCACGGCCTGGACCAGGGCGAAATCCAGGGACGGATTGCCGCACGCAAAAACCAGAAATACAATCGCGTTGACCAGCAGATCACCCTTCGGATGGCCAAGGGCTATCTCACGGAATCGGAAGTGGAGCAAATTGCCAAGCGCAATTCAACCAAGGTCGATGAGGTGCGCAAACGGGTGCGGTGCCCGATCAAAAAAAACGGCGGGGACAAAAACATCACTCCCCCCAGGCAGCTGGACCGGTCCCTGGAAAAAACCATCCGGGACAACCTGAAGCTGTTAAACAAATCCTCGCTTTACGATTTTCTGGATCTTCCGGAAAGTGCCGATCTGCAAACCCTCCAGGAGGCGGCATCCCAGAAAAAAAAGCAGGTTGCCCGCGCCAGCAAAAAAGACGCCGTGGCCACGGCCAACAACACCCTGGCCGGCCACTGTATGACCCTTTTTAAATCCAATGAAACCCGAAACGCCTATGATGTAAGCCTGGCCCGTGCAAAACTGGCCGAACTTGACTCAGACATTGACATTGCGGGTATCAACGGCAAAATTCGCCCGGAATATTACGAAATTCTGATTCAAAAAGCCATTGAGTTCGGCATGGAAAAACACGAGGCCGAACAGTATATCCAGGATTACTGCCGCAGGAAAAAATGGAGCATTGAAATGGCGCCCAAAAAACGGCGCCGGATGCTCATGACCGCAGGTGCGGCCGTGGCAGCGGTCGTTTTGCTGGTCATCGCCGGGATGATTGTTTACAACGTTCAGCAGGACCGGGCCCGGCAGGCCGAATTTGACCGGCTGATCAGCCGGATGGAAGACAAATCCGGGCCTTCGGAAAAAATTGATCTTCTGGAAAAGTTTCTGCAGTCCCATGCCGGCGACGAAAATTATACCCGGTTCACAGATGCGGTGCGCAAACGAATCGACAAACTCGCCGGGCGCGCGGCACAGCTTCGGTATGATGAAACAGTCGATAAGATTCAGCCCCTTGAACAGCAGGGCAAATACGAACAGGCCATTGAACGCCTGGATCAATATCTTCAATCCGATCCTCCGAAAAAACTGGCTGACAAAGCCAGAAAAAAAATCGCAGATCTGGAAAACCAGATTGAAAAAAAGAATTTCCAGGCCCTTGAAGATCTGATGATTTCGGGCAGCGCCAAAGAAAAAATGCAGGCCATAGACCGATATCTGAAGAAATACCCGAACGGCGCCCACAGGGAGGCTGTCCGGGACATGGAAGCGGATATGAGCGGAGAGTATTACATTTATGTCAATAATGCCCTGGAGCGCTGCGAATCCGATCAGGACTGGAAGGCATGCGCTGATCTCTGCAGAGATTACCTTGCCCGTTACGACAACTCCTATGCCGATCAATTAAAAGATCGTCTGACGGAATACCGGGAAAAAATCAGGCAAACCCGGAGGCTGGCCGCACTGAAAAAAAAGGCCCGGCAGCACGGCACCGATTATGACAAGGCCATTGATGTTTACAAGGATTTTCTCGATGCCTATCCGGACTCCCCCCTGGCTGAAAAAGCGAAAAGCGAAATTTCCCGTCTCCTGGAAATGAAAAAAGACCGGAAAGCCCAAAGCACCCGGCAGCATTTTCGCAGCCTGCTGGCGCAAAGCAGCGATCGGTTCACGGAAAAAAGGCAGGGCGTGGTCACGGATTCACGCACCGGGCTGATGTGGCAGCTTCTGGATTCCGCCATGGCCGGAAAGGGTCAATGCCTGACCTACGAAGAGGCCGGCGAGTACGTGGAAAATTCCGAAACCGGCGGGTACACGGACTGGCGGCTGCCAACGGCAGAGGAGCTTGCCGCCATTTACAAACAGCCGCCCTATTTCCCGGTTATGGAAGAAAAATGGTACTGGACAGCGGACAGCTATTCGAGCTATTCAGATGGGTGGCGCCGGATCGTGGACACCATCGACAACCAGCCCGGTTCTGACTGGCGGGTGGAGCGCCGGGACTCGAAACAATGCGGTGCAGTGCGGGCAGTTCGGGAACCATAAATTTCCTATTGACAATCCCGGGGATTTTTTTTATGGTCAGAGCTTATTTCAAAGGGGCTGTAGCTCAGCTGGGAGAGCGCATGACTGGCAGTCATGAGGCCAGGGGTTCGAATCCCCTCAGCTCCACCAATTTGTATACAACAAACCGGCACGCGGCAAGGCGTGTCGGTTTTTTATTGCCCTGGAGGCTGAACATGATTCACTTAAAAAAATACCCTTTATTATTTTTTTAATCGTTTTTATTGACAAACGTAACTTTAAAATCCTATAGATAAAGAAAACGGGCAATCCGGCAAAAGTCCGCCGGAAGCATTGCTATCTGGATAAAAAACCGATATCCAAAATCGGTCTGAGCATTGACGGACAACACCAAAACCGTGATTTTCGCCTAACATTGAAATGTCCGCATCATGTAAACGGCAGATGGACAAAGGCAGGGTTGCCTGCGCAAACTTCCAGTTAACGGTAACGGAAAATAAAGACATTCATAAGCAACGAACAAAACCGGAAAAAGGCTGCTGCAAAATCATTGCCTGCGGCCCGAATCAGCTTTTTGTATCCGCACCGCGCATAGAACCAAGGAGACAACATGAACACAGAAATCGAAACTTACAAGGCCAAACATCCCATCCGGGTGGTTACCGCCACCTCCCTTTTTGACGGCCATGATGCGGCCATTAACATCATGCGCCGAATTTTGCAGGACACCGGCGCAGAAGTCATTCACCTCGGCCATAACCGCTCGGTGGCCGAAATCGTCAATGCCGCCATTGAAGAAGACGTCCAGGGTATTGCCATTTCCAGCTACCAGGGCGGCCACATGGAATTCTTCAAATACATGCGCGACATGCTGATAGAAAAAAATGCCGGGCACATCAAAATTTTCGGCGGCGGCGGCGGCGTGATCGTACCCGATGAAATCCATGAGCTGGAAGAATACGGAATCACCAAAATCTATTCCCCGGCAGACGGCTCCAAAATGGGTCTGCAGGGAATGATCAACCACATGATGTCGGAAATGGATTTTTCCACTGTGGATACCGGCAGCGTTGACATTTCCGGCGCGGACCGGGAAAACCCCTTTGCCATCGCCAGTGCCATTTCGGCCGCTGAACTGGCCCTGGCCGAAAACAACGGGCAGATCGAGGCCCTGCGCAAGCAGATCAAAGGCAAAATCACCGACCGCAAAATCCCTATCATCGGACTGACCGGAACCGGGGGGGCGGGCAAGTCCTCTCTCACAGATGAACTGGTGCTGCGTCTGCTCTACGACAACCCGGACCTGCACATCGGCCTGCTGTGCTGTGATCCCTCCCGGCGCAAAACCGGCGGCGCGCTTCTGGGCGACCGGATACGGATGAACGCCATTGATACCCCAAGGGTTTATCTGCGCAGCATGGCCGTACGCCGTACCAGCTTTGAACTGCCCATGGTGCTGCCTGATGCTGTGGATATTTTAAAGGCCGCCAACACGGATCTGATCATCATTGAAACCGCAGGTATCGGCCAGGGGTCATCGAACATCTTTGATTTAACCGATGTGTCGGTCTATGTGATGACAAGCGATTACGGTGCCTCCACCCAGCTGGAAAAAATCGACATGCTCGATTACGCAGACCTTGTGGTCATCAACAAATTTGACAAGCAGGGAAGCGAGGATGCGGTGCGCGACATTCGCAAGCAGGTGCAGCGAAACCGCAAGGCATTCTCGCAAAAGCCTGACGATATGCCGGTGTTCGGCACCATCGCCGCACGGTTTAACGACGACGGGGTCACGGCCATGTATAGCTACCTGCTGGAGGTGGTGGCGGAAAAAACGCAAGTCACCTATACCACCAGCCTGCCCGTACCCGATACCAAGCAATCTTCCTCCAAATCCATCCTGGTGCCGCCCGAGCGCAACCGGTATCTGTCTGAAATCTCCGATACCCTGCACAAGTATCACGAGCAAACCCGCAAACAGGCCGATAGCCTGCGCCGGGCCTGGCACCTGGAACAGACCGCTGAAACCCTTGACCAAGGGGGACTCTCCGGCGATACCCAAACGCTGCTCCACAGGCTTAAGGACGAAATCGAGGCTGCAAAAAACCATCTCGAACCGGAAACCAAAAAACTCACAGAGGAATGGCAGCAGATTGAACAGGATTTTTCCGGCGAAGATTACGTCTACCACGTCCGGGGCCGGGAAATCCGGGTGCCGCTGTATACCGAATCGCTGTCCCGGTTAAACATCCCCAAAATCGCCCTGCCCAAATTCAAGGACCCGGCGGAAATCTACACCTGGATGCGGCGGGAAAACGTGCCCGGCCGGTTTCCTTTTACCGCCGGGGTTTATCCGCTGAAGCGAAAAGACGAGGATCCCACCCGGATGTTTGCCGGCGAGGGCAACCCGGAGCGCACCAACCGGCGATTCCGGCTGCTCTCGGAGCACTCCCCGGCCAAACGGCTGTCCACGGCCTTTGACTCTGTAACCCTTTACGGTTTTGACCCGGACTCCCGGCCGGATATTTACGGCAAGGTGGGCACTTCGGGCGTGAGCGTCTGCAACATCGAGGATGTCAAAATTCTCTACAGCGGCTTTGACCTGGCGGCCCCGAGCACGTCGGTGTCCATGACCATCAACGGCCCGGCCCCCATGATGCTGGCCATGTTTTTTAACACCGCCATTGACCAACAGATGGAAAAATTTGAAAAAGAGCAGGGCCGAAAGCCTGATGACAAGGAAGCCGCGGAAATCCGCGACAGCGTGATCTCCAGCATACGGGGCACGGTCCAGGCCGATATCTTAAAAGAAGACCAGGGCCAGAACACCTGTATTTTCTCCATTGATTTCGCCCTGAAGATGATGGGCGACATCCAGCAATATTTCATCGAGAAAAACGTACAGAATTTCTATTCCGTTTCCATATCCGGCTACCATATTGCAGAAGCCGGGGCCAACCCCATCTCCCAGCTGGCCTTTACCCTGGCCAACGGCTTTACCTATGTGGAATACTATCTGTCCCGGGGCATGCCCATTGACAGCTTTGCCCCCAACCTTTCCTACTTTTTCTCCTCGGGAATGGACCCGGAATACAGCGTGATCGGCCGCGTGGCCAGGCGCATCTGGGCCGTTGCCATGAAGGAGAAATACGGAGCGGACGTGCGCTCTCAGATGCTCAAATATCATATCCAGACCTCGGGCCGGTCCCTGCACAGCCAGGAAATCCAGTTCAACGACATCCGCACCACTCTCCAGGCCCTGTATGCCATCTACGACAACTGCAACAGCCTGCACACCAACGCCTATGACGAGGCCATCACCACGCCGTCCGCCGAGGCCGTGCGCCGCTCCCTTGCCATCCAGCTGATCTTAAACCAGGAATACGGCCTGACCAAAAACGAAAACATGAACCAGGGAAGCTTTATCATCGAGGCATTAACCGACCTGGTGGAAGAGGCCGTGCTGGCGGAATTTGACCGGATCACCTCCAGGGGCGGGGTCCAGGGGGCCATGGAACGCGGCTACCAAAGAAGCAAGATCCAGGATGAATCCATGTATTACGAGCATCTCAAGCACACCGGGGAGATGCCCATCATCGGGGTCAACACCTTTCTGCCCCCTGAGGGCGAGGAAGACGACGGCATGGGAGATCTGGAACTGGCCCGGGCCACAGAGGAGGAAAAACAATCCCAGCTGGAACGCTTAAACGCCTTTATTGAAAAAAACCGGGAATACAGCCCCGAGGCTTTGCAGCGTCTGAAAGACACGGTGCTTTCCGGCGGCAACATCTTTGCCGAGCTCATGGATACGGTGCGGGTCTGCTCCATTGGCCAGATCACCGAAGCGCTTTACGAAGTGGGGGGCAAATATCGCAGAAATATGTAAGAGGGATTAGATGTTAAGCAGCCGGATCCGGTTGCGGAATTGATCAAAAAAACGGAAGGAAACAGATAACATGGAAATTCAAACCATCATGGTGGTGGGTGCCGGGCAGATGGGCGGCGGCATTGCCCAGACAGCCGCTGCCGCCGGATTTACGGTCTATCTAAACGATATTTCGGAAGAACTTGTCAAAAAGGGCACAGACGCCATATCGGCCAGCCTTGACCGAATGGTGAAAAAGGATAAAATCTCAGATGCGGACAAATCGGCTATTTTGGAGCGCATCACCCCGGTCACGGGCCTTGACAAGGCCGCTGAATGCGACCTGATGGTAGAAGCGGCCGTGGAATCCATGGAAATCAAGGCCAAAATTTTTGCCGAGCTCGACCGGCTGGCACCCAAGCACGCCATTTTGGCCTCCAACACGTCATCGCTGCCGATCACCGGCATTGCCGCCCACACCAGCCGGCCGGAAAAAGTCATTGGCATGCATTTCATGAACCCCGTACCGGTGATGAAGCTTGTGGAGATCATCAACGGCCTGGCCACCGACCCGGAGGTAACACAAACCGTGCGCGACTGCGCCGAAGCCATGGGCAAAACCCCTGTGGAATGCCGGGATGTGCCCGGATTTGTCTCCAACCGGGTTCTGATGGTCATGCTCAATGAAGCCCTCTGGGAGCTCTACGAGGGCGTGGCCACGGCAGAAGGCATTGATACCATCATGAAACTGGGAATGAACCATCCCATGGGCCCCCTGGCCCTGGCCGACTTAATCGGGCTGGATACGGTTCTGGCCATTCTTGAAGTGCTTCAGGACGGCTACGGTGATCCCAGGTATCGCCCCTGCCCGCTTTTGAAATCCTATGTGAGCGCCGGGTGGCTGGGCAGAAAAACCGGAAAAGGCATTTACGACTATCGGTAACAGCCAATCCAATCCGACACCGGTTTGTTTCACCAAACCCTTTTTAACGGAGGTTTTCGATTATGGCCTATGAAACCATTAAAACCGAAGTCAACGAAAACATCGGGTTTATCACGTTCAACCGCCCGGATCATTTAAACACCTTCAATTCCACTTTGGCCCGGGAGTTTAGCCAGGCCCTGGAAGTCTTTGAAAACGACACCGAAGTCCGCGTCATTGTGGTGACCGGCCAGGGCAAGGCCTTTTGTGCCGGCATTGACGTAAACGAACTTTCCGGCAAGCAGAACCTGGACTACTACCGCTGGGTCAAACAGATGGAGGAAATGAGCCTGCGCATCGCTGACATGGGAACCCCGGTGATTGCAAGCGTGCAGGACCTGGCCGTGGCAAACGGCATCGGCGTGGTGGCTTCGGCCGACCTGGCCGTGGCCGCGGAAGGGGCCCGGTTCGGCGCCACGGCTGTAAATGTCGGGCTTTTCTGCATGGGTCCGGCTGTTGCCCTGTCGCGCAACCTGGGGCGCAAAAAAGCCCTGGAACTGGTGATCACCGGAGAGATGATCACAGGCGAGGAAGCCTGGCGCATCGGTCTTGTCAACAAGGTGGTGCCCAAAGATCAACTGGAAGAAGAAACCCTTTCCCTGGCCCGCAAAATTGCCGGCAAAAGCCCCCTTGCCGTACAGCTGGGCAAAAGATCCTTTTATCAGATGGAAGACCTTGAGTATTCAAGGGCCTATGAAATGGCCAACAATCATTTTGCCATGCTCTGCAGCACAGAAGATGCCCACGAGGGCGTGGACGCGTTTTTAAACAAACGCAAACCCGACTGGAAGCTTCGCTGATTTCCAATTCGCACTTCATGTAATTTTGTCGTTTGTATACGGACTCGTGCAGGATCTGCTTTTTTTGACTTTTTTAAACACTGTTTGCAGCAGCAACAGAAATTTTTAAAACAAAGCAACGTCTTGTACGATTTCAAGCCGTTCACCCGAAACAAAACATGAACACACAGGAGGAGACCCCGAATGGCACTGGAGAACATCTACAAGGAAGTCATGGAAGTCAACACCACAGATGACATGACCAAACGCCGGGAAAAAGCAAAGGCGTTATTCGAAAAGCTCAACCACATGGAGCTGCCGAGCCATTTCAACTGGGCAGAAGAAATCCTGGAAGGACTGCATGTAAAAGAACGCGGTGATCAGCCGGCCCTGCAATGGGCGGACATAACCAACGGGGAACAGCGCACCTACACCTACAGGCAGCTGGCCGAAGAAGGCAACCGGTGCCTGAATTTCCTGCGCAAGCACGGCATTGAGCAAGGCCAGAACATGTACATGATGATCCCCATTGTGCCGGAAACCTGGTTTGCCACCCTGGCCTGCCTCAAGGGCGGATTGATCAATGTGCCCACGGCCACGTCCATGACCGTGCGGGAACTGCAGTTCCGGTTTGAAAACTATGCCCCGGACAGCATTGTGGCAGAGGAAACCGCTGCCGCGGCCATTGATGAGGCCCTTGCAGAAACCGGCGCCCAACCCAAGATCAAGATCGTTTTGGGCAAAAGAGACGGCTGGATCAGCTACAGCGAGCTGGCCAACGAATCAGGCTCCGCCGAAGGGGCCAAAATCAAAAAAGACGACGTGCTGATCTGCTTTTTCACCTCCGGCACCACTGGGCTGGCCAAGCAGGTGGGGCAAAGCGCCACGTCTTATCCCATCGGGCACCTGTCCTCAGCCGTTTTCATCGGCATCCGTCCGGGAGAGGTGCACCACAACCTGTCTGCCCCGGGCTGGGCCAAGTGGGCCTGGAGCAGCTTTTTTGCCCCGCTCAACGTGGGCGCCATTGTGGCGGGCTTTCATTTCACCGCCCTGGATCCCAAGACCTATCTCGATTATGTATCCAAGTTCAAGGTCAGCACCTTCTGCGCCCCGCCAACGGCATGGCGGGCTTTTGTGGGACTTGATCTGGGCCAGTTTGACTTCTCCCACCTGAGATCTTCGGTGAGTGCCGGTGAACCGCTGAACCCGGAAGTCATCCAGCAGTGGAAAAAATACACGGGCACGGAAATCCGGGATTTCTACGGCCAGACTGAATCCACGGCCATGATCGGCAACTCGCCCTGGATGGAAGGCCGGATGCGCCTTGGCTCCTTTGGAGAACCTTCATTCATGCATGATATCACCCTTGCCGATGACGAGGGCAACGAGATCACCAAACCCGAGGAAGTCGGCCACATTGTTGTTCGCCTTGACCGGTGGCGGGCCATTGGCCTGTTTACCGAATACATTGGTAACCCGGAAAAAATGAAAGAGGTTTTTGTCAATAATTTCTATTACACCGGCGACCGGGCCTATTTTGACGAAGACGGCTACTGGTGGTTCGTGGGCCGGGCCGATGATGTGATCAAATCCTCTGACTTCCGGGTGGGCCCGTTTGAGGTGGAAAGTGCCCTGATCGAACATCCGGCCGTGGCCGAGGCCGCCGTGGTGGGCAGCCCGGATCCCAACCGCTACCAACTGGTCAAGGCCTTTGTGATTCTTTCCCCGGGCTATGAACCCACCCGGGACCTGGCCCTGGAATTGTTCCAGCACACCATCGGCATCCTGGCCAAGTTCAAAATCCCCAGGATCATAGAATTTGCCACGGAAGTGCCCAAGACCATCAGCGGCAAAATCCGGCGCATTGAGCTGCGGGAAGGCGAAATCATCAAAAAGAACAAGGGAGAGGAAAAAGCCAAAAACGAATATTATTACCATGAGTTTCCCGAGCTGAGCTCCAAGAAAAAAGACTAAACCACAAAAAGGAGGGGAAGTATGAAGGAACAGCTGTACAAAAAGGAACTCCGCAACACTGTGCTGTTCGTGCTCATTTTGTTGCCATTAGGGCACTTTGCGCAATTTTTCAAACTGTTTCCGTCCCTGCAGGGAGGCTCCATGTGGGGATTTCCGGTACATTACATTGTTCCCATCCTGGTGGGATGGTTCGGCCTGCTCATCCTGGCCATTATTATGGCTGTGGTGCTCAACAAGTTCGACGATGAGATGGATGCATATACCAGCTCGCTTGAGGACAAAAATTCCGGTGACACTGTCTAAATCAGGAGGGGAATATACATGGAAGCAACCGAATTTGTATTGCCGAGCATGTGGATGGGCATTGCTGTTGTGGTCATCCTGTTTGCCATCTTCTACTATGTGGGCTGGTGGGCGGCCAAAAAAACCACCAGTGAAGAAGACCTGTATGCCGCCGGATTCTCCATCGGCCCTGTAGCCAACGGTCTGGCCATGGGGGCCACCTGGGCCAGCCTGGCCACGTTTATGGGAGTGATCGCCCTGATCTACAAACTCCAGGCGCCCTTTGTGTACCTGTGGATCCAGTGGGCCTTGTCCATTCCGCTGCTCACATTGCTCTACGGCACATGTCTGCGCAGAATGAAGGCCTTTACGCCCGCCTCGTTTATCAAGGTGCGCTACGGGAATGAGGCGGCCATTGTGATCATCGTCTGGATGTGTCTGAGCATGGTCATGTACGCCCTGGGCCAGATGATCGGGCTGGGCATGGCCTTTGAAGTGCTCTTTGGCCTGCCCTACAAATATGCCCTGGTCATCGTGGGCATTGCCACCATCGGGTTTATCACAATGGGCGGCATGTACGGAGCCTCTTATAACGCGGCCTTCCAGATGGTTGTCATGATCATTGCCATGGTGGTTCCCATGAGCGCGATCATGAAGGCCATGGGGTCTTCGGGCTGGTGGTTTCCGCCCCTGGCCTACGGCGACATGGTGCCGGGAATGCTCAAGCAGATACCGGAATTTTTTGACATGAAATACGACTACCGATGGTATTTCGCACTGATTCCGGCCTTTACCATGGGCCCCATTGCCCTGCCCCATCTGGCCATGCGCGTGTTTACCTCATCGAGCATCAAAAGCGCCCGCTGGTCGGTTGTGTGGTTTATCCTGTTTCTGGGGCTGTTGTTTTCCGGGGCCTACACGGCCGGGTTTGCCGGAAACTATTTTACGGCCCTGACCGGTCATGAAATTGCCAAACCGGACCAGACCATTTTGATCTTAAACGTGTTCTACAACCCGGCCATTGTGGCTGCGTTTGTGGTGGGCGGTGCGGTGGCCGCCGGCATGTCCACAATCAACGGCAACCTCATGGCCATTGCCGGACTCATCGGCGGTGACCTGCTGGGCATTCTGGCCCCGAAAATGCCGGGCGCCAAAAAAATGCGCTGGGGCTATCTGGCCCTGGGTATTGCCGGCATCATCACCATCCTGCTGGCTTTCAGCCCGCCGCCGTTTCTGGTCACCAGTATTCTCTGGGCATTCGGGCTTCTGGCCACTGCAGTGAGCCCGAGTATTCTGCTGGGGGTCTGGTGGAAACAGGCCAACAAGGTCGCCATGATCATTTCCTCGGCGGCCTGCGGCATCGTCTATATCATCATCTCCCCGCATGTGCTGGGCAATATTGTCGTTGGCAAAGGCCTGGTGGCCGCACTGGGGATGTCCGGGGCCATGGTCACCGTGCCCCTGTCATTTGCTTCGTTTATCATCCTGTCTTTTATCTTTAACAAGCTGCAGATGGCAGCCCCGAGCCTTGAGGACAAGAAGATGATCGACCGGATCCACGGCTGGGGCATTGATTATGACGAAGCCAGATACAATGGCGTTGCCATGCCCATTGTACTGGTGATTCTAAGCGCAATTGTATTCTACTGGGGCATGCAGCCCTGGTAGGCGACATCAGCCAATTGACACCTTAACCGCAAACAGGCAGGAGAAGGGCAAAAATGCCTTTCTTCTGCCTGTTTTTGTGGTTATTATAACTTTGATGAGCCTGTAAAAAGTCTTTTTTACAGGCAGTGTTAAGTTTTAAATGTTTAACTATTAAGTAAAATCAAAAAGTTATTTTTTTATTGGTTGGTGATGACAGATGAAAAACCCCAAATCCCAAAAAATACTTACCAGGAGTCAGGATGAACTACCCATCGGCCATGCAGGCCGTGCTCAGGCTTGATGAAAGCGCATATCCAGCCATTATGGCGGAAAACCGAACAGTGTGGTACTGCGTGGTCAACATATCGGTTTTCGGAATTCTCCACGCTCTTTTTTCCCTGTATTTCAGCAGCTCCATGATGGCCGGCAGCCCGGCGGCTGAACCCCTGCCACCGGCCTCCAGGGTGACCATCATTCTGGTGGGGGTGGCTGTGGCCTTTTTCATGCATGCGGGCGCTGCCATGTTTTTGTGGGTATTTTCCCGGGGTGTTGGCGGCAACACATCCTTTTTTCCGGTTTATTTCAACCTTGGCATCTCGTTTATTGGTCTGTGGCCCCTGGCGCCGGTGCTGGCCGCCATACAGTCCGGGATCAACGGGACGGCCGTGCTGTTATTGCTGTTTCTGGCTTCCATCTACGCCCTGGCCGTTATCCTGCTTGGCACCAAGAACGCCTCCGGGCTTTCCATGATCCGGATGTCAACAGCCATGGCCATTACCATCGTATTTGTGGGCTGTTTTCTTTACTTATGGTTATAAAAAATGTCTGAATCCTTTGAATACAACCGGCTGCTGCAACACACCGCAAATGCCGACCCTCCCCTGGGCCACAGCATCGATTTCCAGGAAAGCCTGCAAAATCTGGTCAGCGCGGTAGCCGATATTTTCGATGCAAAGGCCTGCATGATATGCCGGCTGGATCCGCTGAAAACCGAAACCCGGGTCCTTGCTGCCGCAGGCCTTGAAAAAAGCGCCGAAAAAATCATTGAAATGCCCGAAACTGCAGATATCCCCCAACTGCGCCGGCACCAGCCCGCCTTTATCGAAAACGCCGCCGCAGACATTCGGGTTTCCGGCCTGCTGACAGCCGCCGGAGAAAATATCTGCTCTGTCATGGGTCTGCCCTTTTCCGTGGCCGAGGACATGACCATGGTCCTGTGGCTCTGCTTTGACCGGGCCTTAAGCGGGGAAGAAACCAATCCGCGGCTGCAAAGGGCCGTTTGCACCCAAAGCGCGGCCACTGTCAAAAATGCCATCCAGCAAACCCGGTACCTGGAAACCTTCCGCAAAATCAGCGCCGCCATTCATCAGGGGGAGCAGACCGCCGACATCCTGAAAACCATCGTGGAAAACATCCAGGAAATCATGGAGGCCCGGGGGTGTATTTACTGGATCGTGGATACCAACTCCTGTGCCATTCACATGAAAGCCACATCCGGATTTCAAATGGAGAATCTGTCGCAGGTCAGCTATGAAACCCTGGAGGAAGTGTTTGAATTTCACGATGAAAAAGATATCTATTTCGAGGATGTAAGAGGCGATCCCAGAATTCCGAGCACAACCACCCTGGGCAAACAGATGGTCACATCCATCCTGGGCATTCCCTTTCCCATTGCAGAGCCCTACAGAGGCATTCTGGCGGTCTATTTCAGCCGTCCCAGACCGCTTTTGAAAAGTGAAATCGAGTTTGTCCGCGCCTCGGGCAGACAGGGCGCCATTGCCCTTCACAAGGCCTTTCGCTATGATGAAAAAATGCTTAAGGCCTTTCGGGAAACCATCGAGGGACTGGTTCTGGCCCTGGAGGCCAAGGACATGTGCACCCACGGTCATTCGTTAAACGTGGCCAACTATGCCCATATGACCGCCCTGGAAATGGACCTGGGAGAAAAAGAGGCCGATACCATCTATCATGCCGGGCTGCTCCATGACATCGGCAAAATCGCCATGGATGACACAATCCTGGCCAACCTGGGCAACCTGATGCCCGGAGACATGGAAACCATAAAAAAGCACCCGGTCATCGGCGCCCGCATCATCGCCCCCTTATCCTCGCTGGCCAACGTAGCAGACCTGATCCGCAGTCACCATGAACGCTACAACGGCACCGGCTACCCCGAAGGTTTGACCGGAGAAGCCATCCCCCTGGGGGCAAGGATTATTGCGGTAACCGACAGCTTTGACGCCATGACCTCCCAGCGTCCCGGCACACAAACCGTTGGTGTAAAAAAAGCCATGTCCCTGCTGCTGGAACAGGCCGGCACCACGTTTGATCCGGAAGTGGTCAGAGGTTTTGTGCGGGCCATTGAAAAAAATCCCGAGGCGGTAGCGCCTTTTACCCTCACCGAGGACTATCTGCGCCAGCATGTCCGGACCTGTACCAAGTCGGAAAAACAGGGCTCGCCGCTTGCCAGAATGCTGAAAAAATGCGTGCCGGGTTTTTAACCGGCTACTTTTGCCCCTTATGGCAGGTACAGAAAAAAATCCACGCGCAGTTTGGCCTGGGCCACACGGATCTGCTTAAACGCCTCCTTTAATGCCTGCTGGTCAATGGTGGTCAAATCAACCGGCCTCAGATAATTGTTGACCTCGCCCCGGCCGCTTTCCAAGACCCGGCTCTGATGTCTGAGACGCTGGTGCATGAGAAATTCATAAGCATGGACCAAATCATCAAAGGCTTCCTTGTCAAGGCGCTGCTGATCATACAGGGCCCGGAGGCGCTTGACCGTATTGGTTTCGGTCATTTGGGTCTGCATGGCGTAAATCCGGCCGAAATCCACCACCAGGCGCATGGCGCTTTTAATATCCAGGGCACCTTTTCCCCGGCCCTTTTCCTGGAGCACAAAATTTCCGAAAAATCCCAGGGGCGGGCGGTAATGAAGGGAGTTTCTGGCCATGTGCCGCAGCAGGCCGGGCCATTCAGCCAGCTCGGCAAACAGGGCTGAATGCAGTTGCGCCACAAGATCCGGGCTGCCGTGTCCAAGACGGAAATCAAAAAAAATCCCGGCATTTAAAATCCGGTCCGGATCATCACTGATCACCCATTTCCGGTAATATTTTTTCCACACAGACAAAGGCTGGCACCAGTCAGGATTTTTGGCCATGATATGGAATTCACAGTGCTGCTGGCCGATTTCATGCAGCTGGTCACAGACACGGGTGCCAAGCTCGAGAAAATAGCGGTTTACCGCTTCCCTGTCTTGTTCGGCCACGTCTGCAAAAACAATGGCATTGTCCTGATCGGTCTTAAGCGTCTGTTCCTTTCTGCCCTCACTGCCAAAAAGCAGAAATGCGAATTCTGCCGGCGGGGATCCCATGTCAGCCAGGGTCATCTCCATGACACGAGCCAGCACCGCATCGGTGATGGCGGTGATAATGCCGTTGACATGGCCGGCTCTCAGGCCGCTTGACAGCAGACGGGTGACCACTTCCGGAAGCTTGGCGTAGGCCTGCCCTAGCTGCACGGTTTCCCGGGCGTTTTGAATCTCATGGACCAGAAACACCGGGGACTGGGTGCCTTCCAGCAGCAGGTCCCGCTCGGTGATCACTCCCTGGATGCGCTCTCCGGCAAAAACCGGCAGATGCTTGATCCGGCGGCGCATCATGGTCAGCACGGCCTCAAACACCGGCACCTGACTGCTGATCTGTATCAGAGGCCCGGACATGATTGTCTCCACCGAATCCTGCGGGGACATGCCGGCCACGATGACCTTTTTGCGCAGGTCATCATCTGTGATCAGGCCGGCAGGCCGGCTTTGTTCATCAAGGACAACAATGGCGCTTCTGCCGCTGGCACTGATCAGTTCGGCCGCCTCGCGAATGGAGGTGCGGGCTGGACAGGAGGGAAAACCCCGGGCGATATCGCCCACCGGCTTCCACATAAACGCATCGGCAACATGCTCCGGGACCCGGGCGTCTTCGGCCGCGCCGGCCGGAGACAGTCGTTTTCTGCCCTCATCCATGGATCGGGAAAAAAAGCGGGCAAACTCCGGGTGCTTAACGCACAGGCGCAGAAAATTTTCCCGGTCCAGTGCATAGACAGTGACGTCTTCCGCACAGCGAACCGTGGAGGTGGAAATCCCGTTGTTAAACAACAGGGAGATGCCGCCGTATATGCGCTGCGGCCCCAGAATCTCCTTGACTGACGGCTTGCCGTTTTCCTCGATCACGCGCTCGAGCCGGCCGGACTGCACAATGATCACATGGGGAAGAATGGTTTCCTCCTGCACAAACAGGATGTGATTTTTGGGATGGTTCAACTCGGTTAAATTGGCGGAAACGGTTTCGATCTCGGCTGCGGGCAGAAGGTCAAAGGGGGTTGCGGCACGCAGAAAGGCCTGCCGGCCCCCGAGCTGCCCGAAACCAACGGGCTGGACCTGGCGGGGAAAATTTTCCATGGCATCACACCTGTTTTTTACCTGTGAAAAACAGACCGGTCAACGGCCCCTCAATGGCAAAGACCGCACAAAAAATTTTTTCATCGCACAATGTTTTTGCTGGAAGGAAGCATTGTTTTCAGCAAAAACAATCTATATCTGCTATTATAACATAAATTTTTCAATTTTGGAGATGAAGCTTGATGGTGCCGTAAAAAGTCCAATATCTGCGTTACGCGCAATTTCTCAGAATTTCACGTACGGATAAGTA
This sequence comes from Desulfosalsimonas propionicica, assembly GCF_013761005.1. Taxonomy (NCBI): domain Bacteria; kingdom Pseudomonadati; phylum Thermodesulfobacteriota; class Desulfobacteria; order Desulfobacterales; family Desulfosalsimonadaceae; genus Desulfosalsimonas; species Desulfosalsimonas propionicica. The sequence continues at coordinate 63,832 of NZ_JACDUS010000006.1, read as the reverse complement.
CGCTGCATTCTTCGAAATTGGGAAAGCCTTGATCTTGAACTGTTTACGGCACCATCTGAAATCAAACTTTTTACGGTGCCATCAAGCTTTTTTGGACAAAAACTTTTTTTAAGGATTTGAAACCCGCTGCAGTGTCGGGCAATACCCTGCATATGCTTGACAAAATCCGGTTTTCTCCGTATGATGCCAATCTTGCAATTCATATCCGAATACTCAAGAGGTACAGATGCTCAGTTCAATGCGCAAAAGCGCTGGTTCGTGGATGATCAAGATCCTTTTGGGGCTCATCGTGCTGGCTTTCGTTTTCACCGGCGCGGGCTCCTTTTACTCCCAGCGGGAAAGCTCAGTTGCGGAAGTCAACGGCGAGGCCATCACCATTGATGAATACCAGCGCACCTATAACAACATCATGCAAAACCTGGAGCAGCGCTTCGGCAATCAGCTCAATCAGGACCTGCTGGACATGCTCGACATCCAGGGCCAGGCCATAAACCAGCTGATCGAAAAACATCTGCTGCTGCAGGTTGCCGAAAAAAACAATCTCCAAGTCCCGGATGCGGCACTTGCCAGCGCCATTGCAGAGATTCCCGCCTTCCAGAATAACGGCCGGTTCGATGCCCGGCGCTACCGCCAGTTGCTGGAACAAAACCGCCTTTCGCCGGAAGACTTTGAAAACCTGCACAAGCAAACCCTCCAGACCGTTATGATCCGGGAACTGGTATCGGGTGCCGTCCCGGTTACAGAGGCGGAAACCCGTGCATGGTACAACTGGCAGAATACAGAAATCAAAATTGACTATGCGGAGTTCATCGGCAGCAACTTTTCAAATATTGAAGTTTCTGAAGAAGAAATTCGGCAATACTTTGCGGCCAACAAGGAAAAATACAGAACGCGACCCTTGGTCCAAGCGCGCTTTTTGCGCTTTGACCCAGCCGACTTCATTGATGAAGTAGAAATCCCGAAATCGGAAATCCGGGATTACTACCAGGCCCATCAGGAGGAATTCGGCACCCCTGAAACGGTTACCGCCCGCCACATCCTGCTGCAGGTCCCGGAGGACGCAGGGAAAGACCAGGATGCTGAAATCCGGGACCGGGCCTTGGAAATCATGGAACAAGCCCGTAGCGGGGAAGATTTTGCCATACTGGCGCAAAAGCATTCCGACGGCCCAACGGCAAAAGACGGCGGATATCTGGGATCATTTAAACGCGACGACATGGTCGAAGCCTTTGCAGAAGCCGCCTTTTCCCTCAAGCCCGGCGATATCAGCAAACCGGTTCGCACCCGGTTCGGCTGGCACGTGATCAAGGTGGAACAGCGGCAGGAGGCCGAAGTCGAGCCCCTGGAAAAAGTCCATAAAAAAATCAGGACCCGGCTCGCCGAGCAGCAGGCAAGGACCATTGCTTACGATAAGGCCTGGTCGCTTTATGAAATATCATTTGAAGGCGATGACCTGATTGACAATGCCCGGGACCTGAATCTGGATATTGAAACCACGGATTTTTTCACCCGAGAAAAGGGGCCGGCACGCATTGATGCCCCGGAAAAATTCGCTGAAACCGCCTTTGGCCTTCCGCTGATGGAAATCAGCGAAGTCAAGGAAATCGGTGATGCCTATTTTCTGATCCAACCCATTGAACGAAAAGAACCGGAAGTCCCGGATCTCGCTGACATTAAAGACAGGGTGGAAAACGACCTGGTGCGGCAAAAGCAGCGTGATGCCGCAGAATCGGCAGCAGAAAAGTTTCTGGAACAAGCCCGCTCCGCAGACAGCTTTGATGTTGCCGCCCGGGAAGCAGGCGTTGAAATCCAGACCACGGATTTTTTCAAGCGCAGCCAACCGGTGCCTGATATTGGCAGCAGCCGGCCGGTATCAGCGGCCGCATTTTCCCTGAGCCCGGAAAACCCGGTTTCCGAATCTGTCATCAAGGAAAGCGGGCGTTTTTACGTTCTTCACCTGAGCGAACAGAAGGTTCCGGAAGAAAAGGATTTTGAATCACAGCAAAAAACCGCTGCAGCGCAACTCAAGGAACAGAAACGTCGGCAGGCATTGAACAAATGGATTGCTGCACTGCGGCAAAACAGTGACATCGAAGTATCTGACCGGTTCTCCGACTAATTTGAACAAAAACGGCTTTAAAACCGCAGATCAGGTCAGATACGGTTTTAAAAGCCGATTCTGCGCCCGATCAACCAAAAGGGGGGATCATGGGCATACGAAAAAAAAAGACAAAGGGCAATCCGGATAGCTATCTGATCAAACGCTGCCCGGAATGTTTTGCAAGCCTGCCGATTGACGCCACCCATTGTTTTTCCTGCAAAGCCCGGGTGGGCAAGGTGGACAGCCACGGCAAGGCCAAACGCCCGATCAACTGGTATTCTTACATCACCTGTATTCTTTCCTGGCTGGCTCTGATCTTATATATCAAATGGGCTTTTTTTTAGCGGCAACCCCTTCCGGGGTCTGCCGCCCATGCTGCAGGTCTTTTCGCAAAACATGGACAACGATATTATTTGGCCACCATAGCCCGCATCATATCCCCTGAGTTTTCAGAGTGATCTGCGATATTGCCGATAATTTCGGCCAGCCTCACCAAGTGAAACACGGTGATGGGATCCGTTTCGGTTTGAAACACCTTCCGGATCAGGGCATATTCACGCTGGTCGGCGTCATGTTCCATCTGGCGGATATTGGAAATGATATCCTTGACTTTTTTGCGCTGTTTTTCGGAAAAATTTTTAAAGTAGATCTGGGCCTCCCCCACCATGCGGCTCAACTCCTCGGTAGGTTCAATGGCAGCATCCACCAGCAGGAAAAAATCGCGTTCCAGAACTTCCGGAATCCCCTTGTCCATCCGGTGGGACAGCCAGTTTAAAGCCTCCTGGACACTGTCGAGAACATTGTCCTGCTCCCGCAGATACTGGAACAACTGAAACTTCTCCACCGGAAGCATGACGCCCTTTGGCAGGTGCCCGCGAATTCTTCGCTTGATGGCATCGGCGTCATGTTCGATGCGAATGACTTCCTGCCGGTGATCCTCGAACACTTCGCATTTCGAGGAGGCATAACACTCCATGGCCTGCTGGAAAGCCCAGGCACATTCTTTGACCTTTTCAGCATGATCCTGCAAAGCGTCAAAGGGGGATGTAATAAACAAGGAAAAAAACGGAATACGCATGAAAACGCCTCCTTCGAAGGATGATTACAAAATCATGGAAAGAATTTTAAACAACACCATGCTGGTGAAAGCGGCCATGGGCACGGTTAATACCCAGTATAGCATAATCCGAAAAATAACGCCAAAATTCACGGCTTCCAGCCCCCTGGCCAGACCGACACCCAGGACCCCGCCCACGGCCGCATGCGTGGTTGAAACCGGCAGCCCCATTTTGGAGGCCAGCAAAACCGTTGTGGCAGCGGCAAAGTCCACGGAAAACCCCCTGGTATTGCTCAGGGTGGTGATCCGCTCGCCAACTGTGCGGATCACACGGGCGCCGCCCATGGCGATACCTGCGGCAATACCCAGGCCGCCAAACACCAAAAGCACGTATGGAACCGGAACTGTCTGCCCGGCCTCCCCGGTTGTCACCAGGAAGTAAATCAGGGCCAGCGGTCCGATGGCGTTGGCCACATCGTTGGCGCCCTGGGCCAGTGCAACGTAGCAGGAAGTCCCGATCTGAATACGCCGGAAAACGCCCTCTGCACCCTCTTCGCCGGTGCGTACGTTTCTGAACCAAAGCAACAGGCGTTTTCCCAGAAAACCGAGCAGAACGGAACACACCAGTGCGGTCGAAAAGGCCACGGGCGTGCTCAGAGCCAGGTTTTTACCCAACGGGGTCTTGAACACAAAGGACATGATGACCACAAAAACAGCCATGCCGATAAAAAGGGGCGAAAGCCGGAACGCCGTGCCCACGGGATCGGGCCGGGACAAAATAATCCGAACAATAATCTTAAACATCACAAAGGCAATCACCATGCTAAACACCGGCGAGATCACCCAGCTGGCCACCACCGCGCCCAGACCGGCCCAGTTGATTACGGAAAATCCGCCCGTGACAATGCCGAATCCCACCATGGCCCCCACGATGGAATGGGTGGTGGAAACCGGCAAAGATTTCCAGGTGGCAAACGACACCCAGAGAGCTGCGGCCAGCAGGGCGGATAAGGCTCCAACCAGGGCAACATGCGGGTCATTTAGCACATCCGGTGAAACAATGCCCTTGCGGATGGTATCGGTTACATGAGACCCAATAAAAGCCGCACCCACAATATTCAAAATGCCGGCAATGAAAATGGCCTGCCGGAGGGTAATCGCCTTTGCACCCACGGCCGAGGCCATGGAATTGGCCACATCATTTGCCCCGATGTTCCAGGCCATGTAAAAACCGATGGTAAACCCTAAAACCAGAATGACATATTCCATGGGCCTGTTCTACCTATAACTATTTTTATTATCAGGAAAATTGATGGCACCGCAAAAAATCGAGGTATCCTGTTTTTTTGTGTAGTGCTCCCATAACACACCCGGCCACCGGGTTCAAGCCGCAAAAATCATTTCCGTCCCGTGTCGGCAAACAGATGTTCCGTTTTCGTTCATGGCCCGGGCTTCATTCTCTTTTGCAGCCGGCAGCCCGGTCTGAACGGATCGACTTGACGGGCGCGGCCCTGCGTATTAATTTAGTTGTTCATATTTTTGCTCCATTCACAATACAGGAAAGCTGCCGTGAAAAAAACAATGAAACCTGCGTGGAAAATTCTTCTTTTCAGCTTACTGGCCGCCATGCTGACAGCCGCCGGCTGCCGTGGCCTGCCTTCCGGCCCGGGGCAACCCGAAAACCAGCAGAACCATACCGGGCACTGGGCTCACGAACAAAGCAATCTATCCCCTGATCCCGAGCTTATATTCGGAAAACTGGACAACGGGTTTTCCTATGTGCTCATGGAAAACCAAAAGCCCGAAGGCCGGGTGAAAATGCACTTGAACGCGGATGCCGGCTCATTTCACGAATCCCCGGAGGAGCGCGGGATCGCCCATTTTCTCGAACACATGCTTTTTGCCGGGACCCGCAACTTTCCATCCGGCGAGCTGGTGAAGTACTTCCAGCGCATCGGCATGAAATTCGGCCCGGATGTCAACGGCCGCACGGGTTTTTACAACACCACCTATGATCTGGACCTGCCCCGGGGCGATAAAAAAGATATCGATGAAGGGCTTTTGGTCATGCGCGATTTCGCATCAGAAGCCCTGCTGGAACCCGGGGAAATCGAAAAGGAGCGATCCGTTATTCTGGCTGAAAAACGGACCCGGGACACCCCGGATTACCGGACCTTTAAAGAAACCTTCCGATTTGAGCTGCCCGAAACCCGAATTGCGGGGCGCATGCCCATCGGTACCCGCCAGACCATTGAAAACATCGACCGGCAAATGCTGGAAACCTTTTACCATACCTGGTACCGCCCGGGCCGGCTCACATTGGTTGCCGTTGGCGATTTTGACCCGGGGATCATGGAAAACCTGATTGAAAAACGCTTTTCCGGCCTTGCCGCGAAAGCTCCGGAAAAACCGGAACCGGAATTTGACCACTTTGATCATGACGGCCTGAAGACTTTTTACCATCACGAACCCGAAGCCGGCCGCACGAATGTGGCCATTGAAACCCTCACCCGCACCCCGCAACCGGCGGACAGCAGGGAGTATCAGCAAAAACAACTGCTGTCGGAAATGGCTGACAGCATTGTCGGCCACCGCCTGGATCGGCTGCGCAACGAGCAGGACGCGCCGTTTACCCGGGCCGACATATACTCCGGCCATTATCTCAAATTTGTCAAAGCCGCGGAAATCAGTGCCAAATGCGATCCTGAAAACTGGGAGGAAAGCCTTTCCCTGATCGAGCAAACCCTGCGCCGGGCCCTGGAGCACGGATTTACAGAGGCCGAGGTCAACCGTGCAAAAAAGGAATTTGCCAATGACCTGCAACAGGCGGTCAAAAACGCTCCCACCCGTGAAAACGGGCAGATTGCCGGCCAACTCCTTCACCATTTGAATGCCAAACGTGTTTTCCAGTCCCCGACTCAGCGCCGAAACCTGCTCCAGCCGGTGATCGAGAGCGCCACGCCGGAAAAACTGCACGAAATGTTTAAAAACCAATGGGCCCCATCCCACCGGCTGGTGCTGGTGACCGGAAATGCGGATCTGGCACAAGAGGCTGAAACCGGGAAAAAGAAAATCGCTGCGGCCTACCGGCAAAGCCGGCAGACTGAAGTACAGGGACCGGATGCGAAAGACGCCCTTGCCTTTCCCTATCTGCCGGCACCGTCCGGATCACCGGTGATCGAGGACCGGACGAAAATGGATGAAACCGGGGTGACCCGTGTCAGGTTTGAAAACAAGGTGACCCTGCTGGTCAAAGAAACCGATTTTACCGCCAACCAGGTCCTGGCGGCCGTGAGCTTCGGCCATGGCCAGTCCTCGGAGCCACAGAACATGCCCGCGCTTTCGGAGATGACCGACCGGGTCATCAATTCCGGCGGACTGGGAAAACTCTCAGATGACGAACTCAGCCGGGTCCTTGCCGGCACCACCACCCGGGTTTCCTTTGACGTGGAAGAAGACAAGTTCGTGTTTTCCGCCAGATCGGTGCCGAATGAAACCGAGCTGATGTTTCAACTGTTATATCATTACATCCAGGACCCGGGATATCGTCAGACGGCCCTGCGGCGGAGCGCCCGGCAGCTGACGCAGAAATACCGGTCTTTGTCTCATTCGGTCCAGGGCGCCATGGCCATCAAAGGCCAAAAATTCCTGGCCGGCGGCGATGGCCGGTTCGGCTTTCCGGGCCCGGAGGCCATTTCCCGGGTGCGCATAAATGATATCCGCAACTGGATCACCCCTGCCCTGAGCCAGGGCCCCCTCGAGATCGCCGTGGTGGGCGACATTGACGAAGATGCTGTCATTGATGCCGCAGGCAATTTTTTCGGCGCCCTGCCCCAAAGAAGGGATTTCCGGGAGTCTGAGCCCGTAAACGTCCCCGATTTCCCCAAAAACCGGGAGATTGAAATTTCCGTGCCCACGCGCATTTCCAAAGGCCTGCTGGTAAGGGCCTATCCCACCACCCATATCTGGGATATTCATCAGGCCCGGCGGCTATCTGTTCTTGCTGACATTTTTTCCGACCGCATGCGGATACGGATCCGGGAAAACCTCGGGGCTTCTTATGCCCAGGGCGCCAGCCATTCCCCGAGCCGGGCATATACGGATTACGGACTGCTCACCGGCTATGCGGTCATTGATCCGGATAAAATCAATGCCGTTGAGAAGGCCATGGCCGACATTGGCGCCGAGCTTCAGGCAAACGGCGCCACGAAAGATGAATTAAAGCGTGCCCTGGAACCGACTTTCACCCAGATCCGCGAACAGGTCAAAACCAATGAGTACTGGCTGCACACGGTACTCAAGGGCGCAGGACGCCATCCGGAGCAGCTTCAATGGAGCCGCACCCTGCTGGAGGATTATACCTGTATCACCGTCGAGGAAATCAATCAGACGGCCCGAAAATGGCTAAAACCGGCGCATGCAGCCGATATCCGCATCCTTCCGGAACCCGGGGATGCAGACAACGGGCCGCCCGAACCGGAAGATCAATAATGACAACGGCAATTGTGGATTTTACCACATATGACAAATCCGTGCCCGAAGCCCTTGCCCGGGTTGGGGCAAACCCTGTACTGGCCGGCCGGGACCGGATCCTGATCAAGCCCAACCTGGTGACCGACACCCCGTTTCCGGTGACCACATCGCCCATTTGCTGCGAGGCGATTATCGATGTCGTGCGTGCCTGCAATCCGGATGCTGAAATCATCATTGCCGAAGGCACCGGAGATCCGTCCTGTGACACCATGGCCGTTTTTGAGACTCTGGGATATACCCGGCTGGCTGCACGCAAACAAATCCGGCTGGCCGACTTAAACACCGAAACCCTCAAAAAGATGAAAAACCCGGCCTGCCGGCGCCTGCCCGAGTTCTGGATGCCGGAGATCGCCTTGTCCTGTTTTATCATTTCCGTTCCCGTGTTAAAGGTCCACACCCTGGCCAAGGTGACCGGAACGCTGAAAAACATGATGGGATTTGCCCCGCCGTCGCATTACTCCGGCGGCGGCACATGGAATAAGGCGGCTTTGCACAGCCGCCTCCAGGAAGCCATTTCCGATTTAAACCGTTACCGGCAGCCGGATCTGAGTTTGGTTGATGCCTCGGTGGGCATGGCCGACTCCCACCTGGGCGGAAGGCAGTGCGATCCGCCCGTTGGGAAACTCATCGCCGGGCTTGACCCAGTGGCCGTGGACCGGGCCGCAGCCGGTCTTCTGGGCCTGGACTGGCAGGATATCGGCCATCTCAAAAAACCGCTTTCATAAGCGCCCGGATGATAAAACCAAGCAGCAATACCCGGCTTGCAGCCGGATAAAAAAAATGCCCGCGTCTTTCCGATCGCTATTGCCTGGGTCGGACGGATCTGGTATGAGGTTGCAAACCGACGCGAAACAAATCCGCCATGCGCGTGTTGCATCCGGACAAGCGCTTGATTTAATCTTTGCAAAGGGCCTTTTATGAACAGCCAGAAACACGCTTCAACCACTCCGGCCGCCTTCATGGACCGGATGTGGGATTTTTTCGCCTCAGTACGGCTTTCCGTGGTGCTGCTGCTGAGTCTGGCAGCCACATCCATTATCGGTACGGTCATTCCCCAGAACGCGGATCCGTCCGTATACGCCCGCAAATTCGGGCCGGATCTTTATTCCGTGCTCGATTCGCTCAGCATCTTTAACATGTACGAGTCCTGGTGGTTCCGGCTGCTGTTGTGCCTGCTTGTCATCAATCTGGTGGTCTGCTCGGTGCGCCGGCTCAAAGCCACCTGGAAAGTCATTTTCCCCAAAAAAACCCATTTCAACCCCGAACGGTTTAAAAAGGCCGCCGGCCGCATCGAATGGCAAGTGCCAGACACCCCGGCCGGGGATCTGAAAGACACCATTGAACGATACATGCAAAAACGCTATTTTCACGTGCAGACCCGGCAGGAGGACGGTTCCTGGTGGATTTTCGGGGAAAGGGGCCGGTGGACCCGGCTGGGGGTTTACGGCGTTCACTTGAGCGTGGTCCTGCTGGTCATCGGCGGTCTGATCGGATCTTTGTTCGGCTTTGAGGGGATGATGAACGTACCCGAGGGCGAGGCCCGCCGGACCATCACCCTGCGCCATTCCGATGAGACCCGTCAGCTGGATTTTTCCGTGCGTTGCGATGATTTCACAGTTTCCCACTACCCCTCCGGCCGGCCAAAGGAATACCGCTCAGACATCGCGATCATGGAAGATGAAAAAGTGGTCGAAACGCACCGGCTGCGGGTCAATGACCCGCTTCGCTACAAAGGCATCAACATTTTCCAGTCCTCCTACGGACAAAATGCCGCTGAAGCATTTACTGTCGTGTTTACCGATACTCAATCCGGGATGCGGTTTGAAAAACAGGGAGTCATGGGAGAAACAGTGGATCTTCCCGCAGGTAAGGGGGAATTGACTGTGGAGGATTTTTCCGGCAATTTTGCTTTCAGGGGCCACAATGTGGGCCCGGCGTTTCTGGCAAGCCTGAAGCCGGCATCCGGAGAACAGCGGCCGGTGCTGCTGCCCGTGAACTATCCCAAATTCGACCGGATGCGGGGAGGGGATTATGCCATATCCATTGAAGACGTGGCGTACACCTACTACACCGGCCTGCAGGTGACCCGGGACCCGGGGGTTCCGCTGGTATATGTCAGTTTTGCCCTGATGATTCTGGCCTGTTACGTGACATTTTTCATGTTTCAGCAGAAAATCGGCATCGAGGTTCAGGACAGTGACACCGGTGTCCGGGTTGCCGTTGGGGGCATCTCTGAGCGCAAGCGGCCCGGCATCAAAACCGCAGTGCGGCGCCTGGCCGCAAAGCTTCAAAATCAGACAAACCAACGCACCGCGGGATAACCGCGTGCCAAACGGTCAAATACTGCACAGGACAAACCATGCCAAACAGCGAAACCGTATTCACCATTGTCACTTTTGTCTACGGGCTGGCATTTATTCTCTATGTTGCCGCCTGGATATTTAAAAAATCCCTGCCGGGAAAAACGGCCACAGGGGTGCTGATCGCCGCGGCCGCAGGCAATGCCGCGGGTTTTGTGCTCAGATGGGCGGAATCCCACCAGATGGGCTACGGCTATGTACCCTTGTCCAACCTCTATGAGTCCTTGGTGTTTTTTGCCCTGTGCATTGCCGTGATCTATCTGGTGGTGGAATACCGCTACAAAGTCCGCACTATCGGCGTATTTGCCTCCATTGTCCCGTTTCTGGCCATGGCCTATGCCTCGCTGCCCTCGGTGGACAGCCAGATCCAGCCCCTGATTCCAGCCCTGCAGAGCAACTGGCTCATTGCCCATGTCATCACCTGCTTTCTGGGATATGCCGCATTTGCCATTGCCTGCGGCATCAGCATCATGTATTTGATCAAATCGGCTTCCGCCAGCCCGGATACCGGAACCATTGGACGGTTTCCGGACGCAGAGACCATGGATGAGCTGACTCACCAGATGATCGCCTTTGGTTTTTTGTTGCTGTCCGTGGGTATTATCACCGGCGCCATCTGGGCGGATCAGGCCTGGGGCCGTTACTGGGGCTGGGACCCCAAAGAAACATGGTCGCTGATTACCTGGCTGATCTATGCCACTTTGCTGCATGCCCGGTTCATGCGGGGATGGGAGGGAAGGCGCATTGCTTATCTGTCGTGTCTCGGGTTTGTGGCTGTTTTGTTTACCTACTTCGGGGTCAATTTGCTTCCCGGCCTGCACAGCTACCAATAGCCCATGTACTGTCTTCACGCAGAACGCATTTGCTATTTTCATTGACAATTTTGCTCAAACCCGATATTGGATTTGTCTTGATCAAATCTGTTCCGGATCTTTACATATATCCATTATAAAGAGTGGTATTGTCCATTTTCCGATGAACCCCAAACAGTTTTGACGGAGTCCCCATGAGCACACAATCGGACAACCAAACGGCCGCCGCCGGCAACCGCTCCTCCGGCTGGGTGGTATTTGTTTTCTTCATGATCGGATTGGTCGCAAGCATCATCTCGGGATGGGTCGCCTTTCCAAAACTGCTGTACTCCACCAAGCAACAGCCCATCGATTTCAACCACCAGGTCCATCTCGAGCAGATGGGCGGCCAGTGCAACGCCTGCCATTTCTTCAGAGAAGACGGCAGTTTTTCCGGATCTCCCACCCTGGAAGAATGCAAAAGCTGCCATATGTACCCCATGACCGGCAATGAAAACGAACAAAAATTCATAGACGAATATGTCAACCAGGACAAGGAAGTGCCCTGGCTGATTTATGCCGAGCAGCCACCCTGCGTGTTTTTCTCTCATGCCGCCCATGTCAGGGGCGCGGATATGCAGTGTGCCACCTGCCACGGGGATATTAAAAACTCCACATCCCTGCGCGAGTATCAGGAAAACCGGCTTACCGGCTACAGCCGGGACATCTGGGGCAAAAGCATGCTGCGCCTGGGCGAGCCCGACCATGGCGGCCGCCGCCAGAAAATGAACGACTGCGCTGAATGCCACCTGAAAGAAACCGGCAGCAAAGGCAACTGCTTCCAGTGCCATAAATAGATTTTGCAGGAAACACCAATCTCACAGACGCGATGTGGATATACAGACAAGGGGTAGATTCATGAAAATCGATCGCAGATGTTTTTTGTCGCTCGTCATCGGCGGAGCCGTGGGGACAACATTGACCCCGGTGCCATGGAAACTCACCGACGACATCGCCATCTGGTCCCAGAACTGGCCCTGGACGCCGGTACCAGAAGACGGCCCGAGCAAATTCGTAAAATCGGTCTGCACCCAGTGTCCGGGCGGATGCGGTATAACGGTCCGCACCATCGGCGACAGGGCCATTAAAATCGAAGGCCAGCCCGATCATCCGGTCAACAACGGCAGTCTCTGTCCAAGGGCCATTTCCGCCACCCAGCATCTCTACGGCCCTTCCAGAATCCAGGGCCCCATGAAACGGGCCGGTGAACGCGGTCAGGGCAAATGGGAAAAAATATCCTGGGACGAAGCCATCAAAACAGTCACTGAAAAACTGGCTGAGCTGCGAACCCGGGGCAAGCCCCATACCGTGGCATGCATTTCGGATACGGACGGGAACGGTTCATCATATCTTATGGACCGGTTTTTACAAGCTTACGGCTCACCCAACTTCATCCGCACGCCTTCTTCAGCAGACGCCCAGGAACTGGCTCTGTACCTTTCCTGCGGCCGGCAGGGCACCATCGGCTATGATTTCAGGAAGGCCGACTTTATTCTCAGCTTCGGGTGCGCGCTCATGGACGGCTGTGATACAGCCGGACAGGTGATGTCGGCTTTCGGTGAACAGGACAAAAAAACCCGGTTGGTTCAAATTGAAGCCAGATTATCGGATACCGCTGCCAAAGCCGCCCAGTGGGTACCCGCCAAACCCGGGTCCGAAACCGCCCTGGCCCTGGGCCTCGGCCATGTGATTGTCCGCGACGGGCTTTATAACAAAGCGTTTATTGACAACCACGGCTTTGCATTTGAAGACTGGCAGGATGATGCCGGAAATACACACCCCGGCTACCGCAGCCTGGTGCAGGATCACTCCCCGGACAAGGTGGCGAAAGCCACCGGATTGTCTGAAAAGGTTATTGAATCGCTGGCCCGCTCTTTTGCCCGGGCGCATCGTCCCGTTGCTGTCAGCGGCCTTGGCAGTGCAGCTCCGGATAGCCTGGATCAAGCGCTTGCCGTATTTGCGCTAAACGCTTTGGCCGGCAATTTCCAGAAACCCGGAGGGGTTTTTCTCATTGATGAGCCCGATTATCTGAGCTGGACGGAAATGAAAATCGACAAAACCGCCTCTGCCGGCAACCAGCACCCCCGGGTGGATGGTGCTGGATCTGAAAAGTTTGCCCATACGCGCTACCTGCCAAACCGGCTGCCTGAAGCAATTAATTCGGCAAAAGGTGATTCTCCGGTCCAGGCCCTTCTTGTGGCCGGTGGCAATCCGCTCTATACCTTGGCTGACCCCCGGGCTGCCCAAAAGGCTTTTGAAAAAATTCCCTTTATCGTGAGTTTCTCCACCTTCATTGACGAAACCGCAGAGCAGGCCGATTTGCTGCTGCCCCATCCCCATTTCCTGGAAAGCTACCAGGATGTTCCAACGCCCCGCGGCATGGCCCACACAGTGGTCAGCCTGGCCCGGCCGGTTGTCAAGCCTCAGTATGACACCCGTCACATGGCGGACGTGGTCATCCAAATCGCCAAAAACCTTGGCGGTTTTATTGAAAATGCCTTTCCCTGGAAAAACTATGAGGATTTTCTCCGAAAAAGCCTCTCGGATCAGTGGAAAACCCTTGAAAAAAAGGGGTTCTGGAGCGATTCCCGGTCCCGGGATACCTCCCTGGATAAAATCTTCCGCACGTCTTCTCAACGGTTTGAATTTTTTCCAATGTCGAAATTTGCGGCAATGAACGGCAATGGAAACAAAAAAGCCGGTGTTGAAAAAATCGAGCTGCCCGGCAACATTGACAAGCTGCCCCTGGTTCTGGTCCCGTACACTTCCATGCGTATCTCCGACGGTGCCGTGGCCAACACGCCCTTTATGACCAAAACCCTGGATGCAAATGTGGTTCTGGAAAACGATGTGTTTGTTGAGATCAACCCCAAAACTGCATCCGAGTACGGACTTTCCCAGGGAGACAAGGCAACGGTAAAAACCCAGGCAGGCCGGGCCGAAGTTCGGGTCAACCTGTTCGAAGGCATCATGCCGGGTCTGGTGGCCATGCCCGCCGGTCTTGGACGCACCGGATTCAGCGACTACATCGCCGGCAAGGGCGCCAATGTCTATAGCCTGATTGCACCGGCAGCCGACCCCGCCTCGGGACTCAATGCCGCATGGGGGGCCAGAGCCGCGATTGCCAAAGCCTGATATCGCCATCATCCTTGACATATAACCCGATAATGAGGTCTTTTGATGACACAGCAACCCCAACATACCAAGACAAAACGATACGGGATGGTCATTGATCTGGACAAATGCACCGGATGCGGCGCCTGCATGGTGGCCTGTTATGCTGAAAACAACGTACCGTTCAGGCAGGATGAATCCGACAAAATGCGGAGTCTTAACTGGATCCGTGTAATGAAGGTGGACAATGGAAAGCCGTTTCCGGACACTCAGGTCTGCTACATTCCAATGCCCTGCATGCAGTGTGACGGCCAGCACATGGAGGGCCATTCCCCCTGTGTTTCGGTTTGTCCCGCAGTTGCCACGGATTATGACCAGACCACCGGCATTGTCAGCCAGATCTATACCCGATGCTTCGGCTGCCGCTACTGCATGGCCGCCTGCCCCTATCATGCCCGGAAATTCAACTGGTGGGATCCCAAATGGCCGGCGGACATGGAAAAGTACCTCAATCCGGATGTATCCGCCCGCATGCGGGGCGTGGTGGAAAAATGCTCTTTTTGCTACCACCGATACCAAAAAGCCCGTGACAAGGCGTATGTGGAAGGCAGGGAGGAACTGCACGAAGATGAATACCAGACCGCCTGCGCCCAGGCCTGCCCCACCAATGCCATTGCTTTCGGGGACCTGCACAATCCCGAACATGCGGTCTACAGCCTGAGCCGAAGCAAAACCGCGTTTCGCCTGCTGGAACGGCTCAACACCAATCCCAAGGTTTATTACCTGAGTTCAAAGAGCTGGGTCCGAAGAAAGGCAGATAATTACCTGGAAGGTGAAAACCCCGAACAGATCCGGGAAAAAGCCCGCAAGGCAGCGGCAACCCATTAATTTTTACCAAACACCAAGGAGTTAACTGATCATGACGACACCAGCGATTCCCGAAGGTGTGAAACGATGTCCCACCAGACAATTTACACTGTGGCTGGCAGTAGTCGGCGCCGTGCTTTTGTGGGGCGTCTATGCCATGTTTCTGATATGGTACAAGGGACTGAATCAGACCGGTATGAATGACGCCTATGGTTTTGCCCTGTGGATCTGGGCGGACCTGGCGGTAATCGCCCTGGGCGGCGGTGCCTTTTTTACCGGTTTTCTGACCTATATCATCGGCAAAAAGGAACTCAAGAGCATCATCAATTATGCCGTGATTATCGGTTTTATCTGCTACAGTTCGGCGCTGCTGATCCTGGCCCTCGACATTGGCCAACCCCTGCGGGGATGGTTTATCTTCTGGCATGCCAATGTGCATTCCATGCTCACTGAAGTGGCTTTCTGCCTGTCGTGCTATTTTGCCGTACTCACCATCGAGTTTATCCCCCTGGTGCTGGAAAATCCCAAGCTTGACCGGATTCCGTTTCTCCATCACTTAAGCCATAACCTGCATGAAGTCATGGCCGTGTTTGCCGCCACAGGCGTGTTTCTGTCCTTTTTTCACCAGGGTTCTCTTGGCGGCGTGGCCGGCGTTCTTTACGGCCGTCCTTTTGCCTTTCGTGAAGGCCTGCTGATCTGGCCGTGGACATTTTTCCTGTTTACCTGGTCGGCTGCAGCCGTCGGCCCCTGCTTTACAATGCTGATCACATGGCTGACCGAAAAAATCACCCAAAAGAAACTGGTCCGGCCAGAGGCCTTTCAGCTCCTGGCCAAGATCTCGGGATGGATGCTTCTGACCTACATGATTGCCAAGATCGCTGATACCTGGTACTGGGCGGCTGTGACAGCCCCCTCCAAGGGCTTTTCCCTCATGGATTTTTACTCCAACAACCCGGTATACGGCATCTGGATTCTCATTGCTGAACTGGTCATCTGCGGCATTGTGCCGGCCCTGATTTTAATCACCCGCAAGGGCCGGGAAAACAAAAAGTTGCTGGTGACTGCCGCCATATTGGCAGTGCTGGGCGTCTGCATCAACCGTTGGGTTATGGTGCTGCAGGTCATGGCCGCACCGCTTCTGCCCTTCCACGACTGGTACATGTACATGCCCACCTGGCAGGAAGTGGCCACGACCATCCTGCCCGTTGCATACGGGGCTATCCTGATTTCCCTGGCACACCGGTATCTGCCGGTGTTTCCCCACGAAAAAGAACTCAACCCGGGCCAATAGGCGCACCGGTAACAAAAGGAGCCAAATATGTTTCCGTTTGCATTTGAATGGGCATGGGATATTTCACATCTGGTTTTCATGGGCGGTCTGTGGTATGCATTGAGCATTATCGGCGCCGGCATGACCTATTGCGTTATCAAGTCACTCATTGATACCGCCGCGGACGAGGCAGGAGAAGGCGGCCACGGACATCACTAACAGCCTTTGAAAAAGGCCCTGCAACAGGGGTGGTTTTCATTTTTGCCACAAGCGCCGCACACGGTCTGTTTGCCGGACAAACACCGGATGTGCGGCGCTTTTTTATATCTTTCCAAAGGAGTTTGTATTGGATGAAATCGTAATCCAGGGAGGACAGCGTCTGGATGGAGAGGTCCGCATCAGCGGGGCCAAAAACGCCGCGCTTCCCATGCTTGCCGCTTCCCTTCTGACCGGCGGCCGGTTCTGTTATACCAATATCCCGGATTTAAAAGACATTGAAAGCATCCGCCAGCTGCTTTGCACCATTGGCGCGCAAATCACCGAAAGCCCGGACGGGCTGATAGTGGATACCACCGGCCTCAATGATGTGGAGGCCCCCTACGAACTGGTGCGCAAGATGCGCGCCTCGGTGCTGGTGCTCGGCCCTCTGCTGGCAAGGCTTGGACGGGCGCGGGTATCCCTTCCCGGGGGATGTGCCATCGGCGCAAGACCCATCAATATGCACCTGGAGGGCTTTTCCCGGCTCGGCGCCCGCATTACCCTGGAACACGGCTATGTACAGGCCGAAGCCGAATCTTTGACTGGCAATGAGATTTTTTTTGACGTGCCCACTGTTACCGGCACTGAAAATCTCATGATGGCTGCTGTGCTGGCAAAGGGAACAACGGTTCTGCGAAACGCTGCAAAGGAACCCGAGGTCACTGCCCTGGCAGACATGTTAAATGCCATGGGCGCCCGGGTATCGGGCGCAGCCACCTCCACCATTACCATTGAAGGCGTGGACAGGCTTTATCCGGCCACGGTCCGTGTGATTCCCGACCGGATAGAGACGGGCACCTATATGGTAGCAGCCGCCCTGACAGGCGGCTGCATCCGGATTTTAAACGCCGATGCATCCCATCTGAAAGCCGTGATTGCCAAGCTCAGAAAAACAGGGACAGAGGTGGACACCAGCGACGGGGCTGTCATGGTAACTGGACGCCGCCCTGTTACCAGTGTTGATATCAAAACCCTGCCCTATCCCGGCTTTCCAACGGACATGCAGGCCCAGTTCATGGTGCTGATGTGCATTGCCAACGGCCTGAGCATGATTTCGGAAACCATCTTTGAGAACCGTTTCATCCACGTTCTGGAACTCCAGCGAATGGGCGCCGATATCCAGGTATCCGGCAATCATGCCATGGTCCGCGGCGCTGCCCGCCTGTCCGGGGCCCAGGTGATGGCCTCTGATTTGCGCGCAAGTGCCTGCCTGGTTCTTGCCGGACTGGTGGCCGAAGGCACCACCCGCATCAGCCGGGTTTATCATCTGGACCGGGGCTATGCTGCCCTTGAGGACAAATTCCGAAGCCTCGGGGCAGACATTAAACGGGTCCGGCCAAAGCCAAAAACCGCAGATGGCCCCGGCACGGAGCCGGCATCCGGCCGCACAGAACCGAGAAATTAGCATCCCATGGCAGGACGGGAGTTACAAGACGGTCATTTCTACCGCCTGCCCCTGATCCCCCTGCTGTTTGCCTTCATGGCCGGCCTGATCGCCGGCCGTCTGTCTGACCTGCCCTTTTTGTTCACCGGGGCCTGGGTTGCTGCTGCTGCAGCCGGATTTGACCTGACCCGGCGGGTGATTTGTCACAAGCCAGCACTTTTTTGCCCGCTCTTACTGTTTTTCGCCCTTGGCGTGATCTCCATTGCCGCCTGGCAAACTCCTTTCTTTCCCCCGCCTGAAACAAAGCCCCTTTTTGATTCAGGCTACATGAAAATTTGCGGCACAATTACCGGCCCGCCACGCATGGAGGCCTTCCGCACCCGGTGCGTACTGGATCAATTGGAAATCTCCGGTAAAAAAAGCGCGCTTTACCAACCTGCCGGCCGCATTCAGGCCGCCTTCTACGGAAAAACCCCGAAGTTATCTCCCGGTGATCGTGTCCGGTTCCGGTCCTTAATTCGCCCGTTTCACAATTTCAACAATCCCGGCGGATTTGACTACAGGCAGTACATGGCTGACCAAAATATCTGGGCGGCAGTGTACACAAGCGGAAAACGGGTGAAAGAAGCGCCGCCATCCGCACAAAAACCCGGTTTTCAAAATCAAATACACCGGTTGCGAATCCGGCTGGATAAAACGGTTTCAAGCATAGGCGCCGATGATGCCGGGGCCGTGCTCTCTGCCCTTGTAGTGGGCAAACGCCACAGGATTTCCCCTGAATTGCAAAAATCCTTTAACCGGGCGGGAGTCAGTCACCTGCTGGCCATATCCGGGCTCCATATGGGGATCATTTCCGTGTGTGCATTCATGGTGTTTAAATGGATGATCAGTCGTTTCCGGATTTTTCTTTACACCGGCCTGGCCTTCAAGCTTGCCGCAATGCTGACGCTGGTGCCGGTGATCTGCTATGCAATGCTTTCAGGATTTTCACCATCCACCCAGCGGGCTGTTGTCATGATTGCGATCTTTCTTACGGCCATCGCCCGGGCCGCGCCTTACCACCGCGTCAACACCCTTGCAGTGGCTGCTTTTGTCATCTGCACAATTCACCCGCCCAGCATTTTTTCCGTTTCCTTCCAGCTTTCCTTTGCCGCTGTATCCGCCATTTTTTACGGAATTTACCTGTTTTTCAAACCCGGGGGAGGCCCTGAAAAAAAAAGTCTCCGAGTTATTGGCCGGATCAAGAATTTTATGCTGATCTCGGTTTTCGCCATTGCCGGCACTCTGCCCCTTGTGATGCATCATTTTCAACAGGCTACATTTTTGGGAGTGATTGCCAATCTGATCCTGGTGCCATGGATCGGATTCATGGTGGTGCCCCTGGGCCTGGCCGGCGCAATGATTTTTCCGGTTTCCGGCACCCTGGCCGTGTGGTTGCTGGCTTGCGCCCACTGGCTTCTGGGTCCGGCTATATCATTGATAAAAATGATGTCAGATTCTCCGGTGGGCGCCTTTGAGACATTTTCCCCGACAGTGCCGGAAGTGATCTGCGCATACGGACTGCTCGCCGGATTGGGGCTGATATGGCGGGGAAAAACCACGGGAATCCGTAAATTCGCGGCTATCGGACTTGTCCCGGTTTTTCTGGTTTCTGCCGCAGATGCCGGATACTGGATGCACAAACGACTTTGGCATTCGGATCTGCGGGTCACAGTGCTGGATGTGGGCCAGGGTCATGCCTCGCTGGTGGAATTTCCAAAGGGTTATACCATGCTCATTGACGGGGGCGGGTTTTCAGACAATTCCTTGTTTGACGTAGGCGCCCGTATTCTGGCGCCCTATCTGCGGCAGCGCAAAATCGGAACCATTGATACGGTGGTATTGTCCCACCCGGATTCAGACCACTTAAACGGACTGCTCTATATATTAAACCATTTTCAAGTCCATGAAATCATCAGCACCCACATCCGTGCGGATACCAGCGGATACAAAAAATTTCAGGAAATTATAAACAAAAAACAAATTCCCCATCCGCGCCTGGATCATGTCAATGCCGCCAGAAAAATCAACGGAGCACGATTTGAAATCCTTTTCCCGCACCCTGATGCCGAAATTGCATGTGCGCCTTGCAGCGGCGCCAACAACTGCGCCCTGGTGGTACGCATAAGATACCATGACAAAGCCATACTGTTTCCCGGCGACATAGAGGCCTGCGCAGAAGGCCTGGTCGTCCAGCAAGCCGGGGAAAAGGCAGAGGCCGATATATTGATCGCCCCTCATCACGGCAGCAAAACATCTTCAACATCCGGGTTCCTCGATGTCGTGGATCCGAAAACCATTATTATACCCGTAAGGGAGGGACGGTATCAAATGCCGTCGCAATCAGTACTGGATCGGTATAAAAAGCGCAATATAAAGATTTTGCGAACAGACAGGCAAGGGGCCGCCAGGATCCGGATTCATGAAGGGACACTGGAAATCCGGACAAAACAAAAGCCCCGGTTTAACCAAATGTTAAACCGGGGCCACAATTATTGAATCCGGATTCAACTGCCTGACGACATCATGAGAAGTCCGGGGAAGTCCGGGAAAGTCCGGCGCAATAATTAGGAGGAAGCTGCCTCAGGCTTTTCACCGGTAAGTTCCACCATCGAGACCGGTGCCGCATCGCCGGGCCGGCAGCCGAGTTTCACCACCCGGGTGTAACCGCCGTTGATGTCGCCGAAACGCTTGGGTGCATCGGCAAAAATTTGGTGTACCACGGCCTTTTCCCTTACGATGGAAAGGGCCTGGCGCCTGGCATGCAAATCTCCCCGCTTGGCAAGGGTGATGATATGGTCCGCCCAGCGGCGAAGCTCCTTGGCCTTTGCATCCGTGGTTTTAATCCGGTCGTGCTTGAGCAGGGAGGTGACCATGTTGCGAAACATGGCCTGGCGATGGCTGCTGGTGCGATTTAATTTGACTCCGCTTTTTTTGTGTCGCATGGCTATCTTATTCCTCTTTCTGATCCTGGTCATCGTCCGGGGGCACAAATCCTTCCAGTTTCATACCCAGCGACAGCCCCATCTCGGACAACAATTCCTTAATCTCGTTTAGGGATTTGCGGCCGAAATTTTTGGTTTTCAGCATCTCATTTTCGGTCTTCTGGACCAATTGGTAAATTTTCCGGATATTGGCATTTCTCAGGCAATTGGCGCTTCTAACGGAAAGCTCCAGCTCATCCACATCCAGGTACAGGTTCGGGTTGAACTGCGGCGTGGATTCCTCCTGGGATTCATCCGGAGGCGCAGGTTCCTGATCTTCATCAAAGTTGATGAATGAATGCATTTGCTCTTTTAAGATCTTGGCCGCATAGGCAATGGCATCCATGGGCTTGACCGATCCGTCGGTCCAGATTTCCATTGTCAGCTTGTCATAATCGGTCCGCTGTCCCACCCGGGCGTTGCCCACCAGGTAATTGACCCGGTAAATGGGTGAAAAGATCGCATCAATGGGCAATGTGCCAACAGGTGCCTCCTGGTCCCGGTTGGCCTCGGCCAGGGAATAGCTCTTGCCGGCCTGTACCGTCAGTGTCATCTGCAGGTTGCCTTCAGAGGTCAGCGTGGCGATATGTTGTGCCGGATTCAATACTTCAACCCGGCCGTCTCCGCTGACGATATCGGCGGCCGTAACGGTCCGCTCGCCCTGGGCTTCCACTGTCATGGTCCTGGGTTCGGCATCATCGGTTTTCACCCGAACCTTTTTGAGGTTTAGCATGATTTCCGAGACATCTTCCAAAACCCCTGGAACAGCGCTGTATTCGTGCATCACCCCTTCGATCTTGACCGAAGTGATAGCAGCGCCGTAAAGTGACGAAAGTATGATCCGCCTCAGGGAGTTGCCGATGGTGATGCCAAATCCCCTCTCCAGCGGCTCCCAGACAAACTTGCCATAGGTGGCTGTCTGCTGGTCGATCTCAACCCTGCCGGGCCGGATCATGTCCCGCCAGTTCATATATGTCAATTCGTTCAAGGGCATTTTCACTCTCCCACCTGTTTGATATCCATCCGCCTTGGTTCCGGGTAGTCAGGAGTCGCACCAAATCAGATTTCAGTTGTCCTGCATCAGACCGGCAACGCCTCTTGAGGCTCGGCATGCCGGAATTCCCAAAGTTTACTTGGAGTAAAACTCAATAATCTGATTTTCCTGGATCGGCATGGTGATATCGTCGCGAACCGGCAAGGTTTTCACGCTGCCTTTCAACGCCTCCTTATCCAGTTCCAGCCACTGGGGCATACCCCGGCGCACCATGGATTCGATGGCCTCGTTGATAGCTGCCACATTGCGGCTCTTTTCCCGGATTTCAACCACATCTCCGGGTTTTACCTGGTAAGAAGGAATATTGACCTTCCGGCCGTTTATGAGGAAATGACTGTGCTTGACCAGCTGACGGCCCTGGACCCGGGAACTGGCAAAACCCAAACGATAAACGACGTTGTCCAGCCGGCATTCAAGCATCACCAGCAGATTGGTTCCGGTAACCCCTTTTTTCTGCTCGGAGCGCTCAAAAAACAGCCGGAACTGTTTTTCCGACAAGCCGTAAGCCCGCTTGACTTTTTGTTTTTCCCGAAGCTGAAGTCCATAGTCGGAGATTTTTCCCCCGCGCCGCTGGCCATGCTGTCCCGGTGGATAACTGCGCCGGTCAAAGGCGCATTTATCCGAATAACACCGATCACCCTTGAAATAAAGCTTCAAGTTCTCCCGGCGGCATATCCGACATACAGATCCACGATATCGTGACAATGCTTCCTCCCTTGGATGAGATATATAATTCGATCGAAAGAACCGTTTGCCCTATGCCAACCAAGAAAGGGAAACAAACGGTTTTGTCGGTTCAGTTCCAAATGAAGGCAGAAACAGCTCTTTGCTCTTTCTGCAATACGTTTCAGCGATTGCGCAGCGCTTAAACCCTGCGACGCTTGGGCGGTTTACAGCCATTGTGCGGCACCGGCGTGACGTCCTTGATCAGGGCCACATTCAGACCAGTGGCCTGCAATGCCTTAAGAGCCGATTCCCGGCCGGGCCCGGGGCCTTTTACGTAGACCTCGACGTTTTTCATGCCGTGTTCCATGGCCTTTTTGGCCGCATCCTCAGAAGCCTGCTGGGCGGCAAACGGTGTGCTTTTCCGCGAGCCCTTAAAGCCGTTGATCCCGGCACTCGACCAGGAAATCACATTGCCCCCGGGATCGGTTATTGTCACAAGGGTATTGTTAAAGGTGGAATGGATATGCACGACACCGCTTGCAATATTTTTTTTGGCCTTTTTTTTCGTGCGTACTGCTTTTCGTTTCGCCATCGGTTCTCGCCTTTACATAAATTTCAATTACTTTTTCTTGACTCCGCCCTTTTTCTTCACTGCAGCCCGGCGCGGGCCCTTTCGGGTTCGCGCATTGGTAGAGGTCCGCTGGCCGTGTGCCGGAAGCCCCCTGCGATGCCGCAGTCCCCGGTAGCAGCCAAGATCCATGAGACGCTTGACGTTCATGGAGATTTCAGTGCGCAGCTCCCCTTCAACCTTGTAATCATTGTCAATGATCCGGCGGATCTGGTTTATGTCCGAATCAGTCAGGCTGTCTGTCTTGATGGTCTCGTCGATGCCGAGCCTGGACAGAATCTCCCTGGAAGTGGAGTAGCCGATGCCGTAAATGTAGGTCAGGCCGATGAGTATCTGTTTGTTTTTCGGTAAATCGACTCCTGCAATACGTGCCAATGTGCTCGCCTCCTTATTATCCCTGCCGCTGTTTGTGCCGCTTGTTGATACAAATCACCCGGACCGTACCCCTGCGCTTGATAATCTTGCAATTACGGCATATCTTTTTTACAGATGCTCTGACTTTCATAATTGCTCCTCGTGTGCATTGCCTGTCAATCCATGTAAACATGTTTGCAGCCGCCGGCGCGTCTGCTACTTGGTGCGGTATGTAATCCGTCCCCGGCTCAGGTCATAAGGGGAAAGCTCCACAGTCACATTGTCCCCGGGCAGAATCTTGATAAAATGCATCCGCATCTTACCGGACAGATGCGCAAGAATCATATGCTTATTCTCCAGTTCCACCTTAAACATTGCATTGGGAAGGGTTTCGATAACCTTGCCCTGAACCTTGATGGCTTCTTCTTTTGCCATGCAAATCCCCCGCTTCTGCTGTTACCGGCCCTTGCGCTTTGCGCCCGCCGGAGACATAAATCCTTCGTAATTCCTGGTAATCAGGTGCGACTCGATCTGCCGGACCGTATCAATGGAAACCCCAACCACAATCAGCAGCGCAGTGCCGCCAAAATAAAACGGGACGTTAAACTTGGTCATCAAAATCGAGGGCAGCACGCAGACAGCTGACACATACAAGGCTCCTCCGAGGGTGATGCGGGTCAAAACCCGGTCAATATAATCGGCCGTCCGCTTTCCCGGCCGTATGCCGGGTATGTAGCCGCCGTACTTTTTCATGTTCTCTGCCACGTCTACAGGATTAAAGACAATGGCGGTGTAAAAATAACAGAAAAAGAAGATAAAGGCCACAAACATCAATTCATAAATCAGGGAACCGGGCATCAGGGCATTGGAAACAGTCTCCATCCACGGGACGCCGGAGAAAAAACTGGCCAGAGTGGAGGGAAACATGATCAGCGACGATGCAAAAATAGGCGGAATCACACCGGATGTGTTGATTTTCAGCGGCAGATGCGTACTCTGCCCGCCGTACATCCGGCGACCGACCACCCGCTTGGCGTATTGCACCGGAATGCGCCGCTGGCCCATTTCCATGAAAATGATAAACGCCACAACCCCCACCATGAGGATCGAAAGAATGATAACGCCAAAAACCCCCATTTCACCGGTGGTCATCATGCGAAACGTGTTGCCGATGGCAACAGGAAGGCGCGCGACAATTCCGGCAAAAATGATCAGAGAGATACCGTTTCCGATACCGCGCTCACTGATCTGCTCGCCGAGCCACATGATAAAAGCGGTTCCGGCGGTCAGGGTGATCATGGTCATGAGACGAAAAGACCAGCCCGGTTCAATGACAATAGGCGCATTTCCGGGCGAGGTCATGTTCTCCAGCCCGATGCTGATGCCGAATCCCTGGATCAAACTCAGCGCCACCGTACCATAGCGTGTGTACTGGGTTATTTTTTTCTTTCCCTGCTCGCCTTCTTTTTTCAGCTGTTCCAAATGCGGAATCACCACAGTGAGCAGCTGAATGATAATCGAGGCGCTGATGTAGGGCATAATCCCCAGGGCAAAAACCGAAAGACGCTCAAGGGCCCCGCCGGAAAACATATCAAAAATACCGAAAATGGTATTCTGATGCTGGGCGAAAAAAGCGGCCAGGGAATCTCCGTCAACGCCCGGTGTCGGAATATGCACACCGACTCTGTAAACCCCCAGCAGGGCCAGGGTAAACAGAATCCGGCGTTTGAGCTCCGGTATCTTAAATATATTCTGTACGCCCGGACCCGTCGCAGCCATGTTTATGCCACCTCAACTTTGCCGCCGGCCGCCTCGATCTTTTCTCTGGCACTTTTGCTCGCAGCCGCCACGCGTACATTGACTGCAGTGCTGATCTCCCCCTGCCCCAGCAGTTTGACGGGTTTGTTTTTCCCATTGATCACGCCTGCTGAAATCAGAGCTTCGCGATCAATGGTGCTCCCTTCGGAAAAGCGTCCAAGATCCCGGACATTGACCACGGAATAATCTTTTCTAAACGGATTTAAAAATCCGCCCTTGGGCAGGCGCCGCTGAAGCGGCATCTGGCCGCCTTCAAAGCCAGGGCGTACACCGCCACCGGAACGACTGTTGTGGCCCTTGGTGCCTCTGCCCCCGGTTTTTCCCGTACCCGAGGCCACTCCCCGGCCGAGTCGTTTCCGATTTTTCGTGCTGCTTTTTTCCGGTATGAGTTCATGCAATCTCATGATTATTGTCCCTCTACGCGAACCAGGTGCGAAACTTTGCCGACCATGCCGCGAATCGCTGGAGTATCAACCAGTTCCACTGTTTTGTGCATCCGGGTCAGCCCCATGCCCTGCAAAATTTTGCGATGCTTGGCAGGGCGGCCATAATAGCTTCGAACAAGGGTGATTTTGAGTAAGTCGGCCATTTGCCAAATTTCCTTATATCGAAAGTTCTTCTGCCTGTATCCCGCGCTTGCTGGCCACCTGATCCCTGCTCTGAAGCTGGGCAAGACCGTCCATGGTAGCCCGGACTGCATTGTGCGGATTGTTTGAACCGATGCATTTTGTCAGGATGTTGCGAATCCCAACGGCTTCCAAAACCGCACGGACAGCACCGCCGGCAATCACGCCGGTACCCTTTCCCGCTGGCTTTAAAAAAACCGATCCCGCACCGAATCTGCCATTGACCGAATACGCAATCGTTCCATCCTCCAGAGGCACGGCTATCATGCTTTTCTTCGCTTTTTCAACGCCTTTGCGAATGGCCTCGGGCACTTCATGGGCCTTTCCAAGACCGAAGCCCACATTGCCCTGTCCGTCGCCAACGACGACCATGGCGCTGAAGCTAAACCGCCGGCCGCCCTTGACCACTTTGGCCACGCGGCTGATATGAACGACCTTGTCAATAAACAAGTTCTCGTCTGTTTCCTTCTTGAGCAAGGGATCGCCTCCTTATTCTCTTTATTAAAAATCCAACCCGTTTTTTCGCGCCGCTTCGGACACAGCCCGAACCCGGCCATGGTACATGTACCCGTTGCGGTCAAAAACCACCGACGTAATGCCTTTGCCTGAAGCCCGCTGGGCGAGAAGCTTGCCGATTTCATCGGCAGCAGCCACCTTATTTTCGTATTTGCCCTGATCCCGGACCTGCTTTTCCATTGTGGAAGCCGAAGCCAGTGTCTCACCGCGGGTATCATCAATGATTTGCGCATATATGTGCCGTGCGCTGCGGAAAACCGTCAGT
Organism: Desulfosalsimonas propionicica; assembly: GCF_013761005.1. Taxonomy (NCBI): domain Bacteria; kingdom Pseudomonadati; phylum Thermodesulfobacteriota; class Desulfobacteria; order Desulfobacterales; family Desulfosalsimonadaceae; genus Desulfosalsimonas; species Desulfosalsimonas propionicica. Next base: position 37,087 of record NZ_JACDUS010000006.1, on the reverse strand, counting down.
CTCGGACGCTGGGGCGTACCCTGCACCTTCTTCCGGATTCGTTTTTTCCGCTTGATACGCATGGCCTCACGTTTTTGTGTCGAACCCATAATCGCCAATCCCTGTTGTACATGAAGATAATGAAAGGATTATTTCGCTGTTTTGCCGGCTTTGCGCTGAATCTGTTCTTCGGCATACTTCACGCCCTTGCCCTTGTAAGGCTCGGGCGGGCGCATCTGCCGAATGGAAGATGCCGCAAAACCAAGCAGTTCCTTGTCGATGCCGGAAAGCCGGATGGCTGATTTGTCCACCGCCGCGTCAATGCCCTCGGGAAGAACAAAATGAATGGGATGCGAGTACCCCAGATGCAATTCCAGATTGCTCCCCTTGATCTCGGCCCGGTATCCAATGCCGTTGATTTCCAGGACCCGCACAAAGCCGCTGCTCACCCCGGTGATCATGTTGGCCACCTGAGCCCGGGTAGTGCCCCACAGCGACTTGGCTTTCTTATCATTGCGCGCCACGCTCACCACAACCTGCTCATCGCCGAGTTCCAGGGTGACCTCCGGATGAATCTGCCGGGTAAGCGTCCCCTTGGGCCCCTCCACAGTAAGCATGCCGCTGTTAAAGCTCAGTTTTGTTTTTTCCGGTACGGGTATCGGTTTCTTGCCCACGCGAGACATTTTTGACTCCTTGACTACCAGATATTGCAGAGAACTTCCCCGCCGATGTTTTCCTTTTTGGCCTGCCTGTCGGTCATGATCCCTCTTGAGGTCGACAGAACAGATACGCCCAGGCCGTTTAACACCGGCCGGATCTCGTCTTTTGCGACATAGACACGGCGGCTGGGCTTGCTGACCCTTTCCAGGCCATAAATCACGTGCCGGTCATTGGCGTCATATTTCAGAAAAACCCGCAGAAAACCCTGCTTGTTGTCCTTGATGAACTTATAGTTCTTAATGTAGCCTTCCCGTTTCATCACGTCCGCCATGGCGACCTTGATGTTAGCACCGGGAATATCCACACTTTTGTGTTTTGCCTTGCCGGCGTTTCGAATGCGGGTCAACATATCCGCAAGTGGATCACTCAACATGGCCTACTCCGTTTTTTATCAAAATAAAATAATGGAAATTCACAATCCGTCCTTTTCCCTTGATCATACTTCCATGCCACAGCCCCTGATTCCGGGCGTCTACCAGCTTGATTTTTTCACGCCCGGCAGCAGACCTTCGGAGGCCATATTTCGAAAACAGATGCGGCAGATGCCGAATTTGCGCATGTAGGCCCTGGACCGTCCGCAAATCGGGCAACGGTTGTACGCCCTGACCTTAAATTTGGGTTGTTTCATCGCCTTTTCGCGAAGCGCTTTTTTCGCCAAACTTTCTTCCTCCTTATCCGTGGATCCGGATCCGTGAAAACTCCACCTGCCCGGGTGCGGTTTTCCCCATTAATTGCGAAACGGCATCCCAAGGAGCCGAAGCAGCTCCTTTCCTTCCGGATTGGTTTGGGCCGTGGTGACAATGGTGATATTCATCCCTTTGATGGATTCCACCTTGTCATACTCTATTTCCGGAAAGATAATCTGCTCTTTGATGCCCAGGGTATAATTGCCGAAACCGTCAAACGCTTTGCCCGACACCCCGCGAAAATCCCGGACCCGCGGCAGGGCGACATTGACCAGTTTTTCATAGAAATCATACATCCGCTGCTGACGCAGGGTGACCATGCAGCCGATGGGCATGCCCTCGCGCACCTTAAAAGCAGCCACCGACTTCTTGGCCCGGGTCACCACGGGCGCCTGGCCTGTGATCACCTTGAGCTCGGCCTGGGCGGAATCCAGCACTTTTATATTCTGAATGGCCTCTCCAAGTCCCATGTTGATGACAATCTTATCCAGCCTGGGGACCTGGTGAATGTTTTTGTACTCAAAGGCCTTCCGCAGTCCGGAAATGACCTCGTTTTGATATACCTCTTTCAGTGACATGAAATACCCTCCGGTTATGACCTGCTAGGCATCGAGATGTTCTTTACATTTACTGCAGATCCGCACCTTTTTGCCGTCTTCCAGGCGCTTGTTCCCAATTCGGGTGGGCTTGGCGCATTTGGCGCAGACCAGCATCACATTGGATGCGTCAATGGGCGCCTCACCCTCGATAATGCCGCCCTGACGGCTCTGGGGCCCGGGTTTCTGATGGCGCTTGACCATGTTGACATTTTCCACCATCACACGATTGTGTTTGCGGTCCACGCTGAGCACGTTGCGAATCTTTCCCCGATCCTTGCCGGCAAGGACCTTGACCTTGTCATTTTTCTTGATGCGACACTTGACTTTTTCCATGAACCGTTTCCCTCCCGGCCTGATTCTATCCATAGGATCGATAAATAAGGCTGTGTTACAGAACTTCCGGTGCCAATGAGATGATTTTCATGAACCGGTGCGCCCGAAGCTCGCGGGCCACCGGCCCAAAAATACGGGTTCCAACGGGTTCCCGGTGCTGATTGATCAGCACTGCAGAATTATCGTCAAACCGGATATAGGAGCCGTCAGGCCGACGGGTTTCCTTTTTGGTGCGAACCACCACGGCCTTTAACACATCGCCTTTTTTGACCTTTGAATTGGGTATGGCCTCTTTGACCGACACCACAATGATATCTCCGATGCGGGCGTACCGTCTTCGGCTGCCTCCGAGGACCTTGATGCAATACACCTCTTTTGCGCCGGAATTATCTGCAACAGACAATCTTGTTTCCGCCTGGATCATTTTCTTTATCCCCTGTGATCAAACCGCTTTTTCGATGATCTGGCTTATGCGCCAGCGCTTGCGCTTACTAAGCGGTCTGGATTCCGTAATCATCACCCGGTCACCGATACCGCAGGTATTGTTTTCATCATGGGCTGCATAACGGGCCCGGCGGCGGACAAATTTCTTGTACACCGAATGGCGTACGAGCCGTTCCACCTGTACCGTCACGGTTTTGTCCATCTTGTTGCTCAAAACCGTTCCCACCAGTTGTTGTTTCATCCCTCGTGTCTTATTCATTGGCCAATCATCACCGCTATCTGTTAGTGAACGCCTGCTGACGCTTTATGGTCTTGATCCGCGCTATGTCGCGGCGGACCTGATTGATGCGCCTGGGATTTTCGAGCTGCCCGGTCTTGTGCTGGAACCGCAGATTAAAAAAGGTCTGCACCAGGTCCTCGAGCCGGCTTTCAAGTTCGTCAGGGCCAAGGCCCCGAATTTCTTTGGCTTCCATCAGATCTGGCTCCTTTCGACGACCTTGGTTTTAATCGGCAGTTTGTACGCAGCCAGCCGAAGCGCCTCATGGGCCAGTTCACGGGGAACACCCTCCATTTCGTAAAGGATGCGCCCCGGCTTGATCACCGCTACCCATGCCTCGGGTGCGCCCTTGCCCTTACCCATCCGGACTTCAGCAGGCTTTTTGGTAATCGGCTTGTCCGGAAAGATCCGGATCCACATTTTACCACCGCGTTTGACCTTTCGGGTCATGGCAATACGTGCGGCCTCAATCTGACGGGAGGTGATCATTCCGCATTCAACAGCCTGCAGGCCATAATCACCGAAGTTCAGGCTGGAACCGCGCTCAGCCTTGCCCTTCATGCGGCCTTTCTGGCGTTTTCTATATTTTACCTTTTTGGGACTCAGCATGGTATAGACTCCTGTAAATTACTGCCGCTCGGCCGGTATCTGATCATCGGCCAGAATCTCACCCTTGAAAATGTAGACCTTTACACCAATGGTGCCATAGGTGGTTTCAGCAACGGCCAGCCCGTAATCAATGTCGGCACGCAGCGTGTGCAAGGGGATCCGCCCCTCTTTGTACCACTCGATCCTCGCCATTTCAGCACCCCCGAGCCGCCCGGAGCAAATGATCTTAACCCCCTTGGCGCCAAAGCGCATGGCAGAAGAAACACATCTTTTCATTGCCCTGCGAAAAGCCACCCGGCGTACCAGCTGATTGGCGACATTTTCAGCCACCAACTGGGCATCAAGCTCCGGCTTGCGCACCTCCTGGATGTCCACCATGACTTCTGCGGAAACCAGTTTTTCAAGCTCCTTTTTCAGGGCTTCGATCTCAGAGCCTTTTTTGCCGATGACAATACCGGGACGGGCTGCATAGATGCGGAGCTTGATCCGTTTGGAGGACCGTTCGATTTCGATCTTGGAGATACCGGCATGGTACAGCTTTTTCTTTAAAAACTGCCGGATCTTGTGATCCTCGAAAATATAGCCGGCGTATTCCTTGTCCGCATACCACCGCGAACTCCAGGTGCGGTTGATTCCCAGCCGCATGCCTATGGGATTGACTTTCTGACCCAAACCACCTACCTCCTTTTATGCGCTGCCTTGGCCGACGATGACCGTTATATGACTAGTACGCTTTAATATCCGTGTCGCACGACCCCGGGCACGGGGACGAAACCGCTTTAACATGGGCCCTTCATCCACAATGATGTTCTTGATGACCAGTTGGTCCACATCTATGCCCGCATTCTGATCGGCGTTGGCCACTGCAGAGCGCACGATCTTTTCCACCATCCCCGCGGCTTTCTGCGGCATGAACTTAAGCGTGTTAAGCCCGGACTCCACCGGCTGGCCCTTGACGGTCCCGATGACCTTCCGCACCTTTTGCGGTGATATGCGCATGTATTTGCCTGACGCCTTCACATCCATATCCGCATCCTCGATTCGTTTAACGATTGACTACTTCTTCATTTTGGATTTTTTGTCCCCGGCATGCCCGTAAAAGGTCCGGGTCGGCGAAAATTCGCCCAGTTTGTGTCCGACCATATTTTCGGTCACGAAAACGGGGATGAATTTTTTTCCGTTATGCACGGCCAGGGTCAGGCCCACCATTTCGGGAATGATGGTCGATCGCCTGGACCAGGTCTTGATGACTTTTGCGCTTCGGGCCTCCTGGGAAATAACCACTTTGCCGTGAAGCTTGGGTTCTACGTAGGGGCCTTTTTTTAACGAACGCGGCATAATTGCTCCTGCTTATTACAACAGTGTTCTGGGTATAAATAATGCGCGATAACCATTCGCATCTTACCTGCGCCTCTTGACAATGAGCCGGTCGCTCTGCTTGGTGCGCTTCCGGGTTCGAAAGCCCTTTGCCGGCATCCCCCAGGGAGAACAGGGGTGACGTCCGCCAGAGGAGCGGCCCTCGCCGCCGCCCATGGGGTGGTCCACCGGATTCATGACAACACCCCGGGTCCGGGGCCGGCGGCCGAGATAGCGCTTGCGCCCGGCCTTGCCCAGGGAAACATTGGAATGATCCGAATTGCCGATCTGCCCGATGGTGGCGCGGTTGGCCACCAACACCATCCGCACTTCCCCGGAGGGCAGCTTAACGGTCGCATACCGGCCTTCCTTGGCCATAAGCTGGGCAAATCCGCCTGCGCTTTTCACCAGCTGACCGCCCCGGCCGGTCCGAAGCTCTATATTGTGCACATGGGTGCCAAGGGGTATATGGCTTAAGGGCAGACAGTTGCCCGGCCGGATTTCGGCTTGCGGTCCGGACATGACAGTCTGGCCAACGACCAGTTTTGCGGGCGCAAGGATGTATCGTTTCTCACCGTCTGCGTAATACAGCAAAGCAATGCGGGCAGACCGGTTGGGGTCATATTCAATGGCTGCCACCTTTGCCGGCACTCCGTCCTTGTCCCGCTTGAAATCGATGATCCGGTAAAACCGTTTAGTACCGCCGCCCCGATGCCGGGCCGTAATCCGGCCGTTGGCATTTCTGCCGCCGGTTTTCTTAATGGGCTTTAACAGATGCCTTTCCGGCTCTTTCTTTGTAATCTCCGAAAAGGTGGAATATGTCTGAAACCGGCGTCCGTGGGACGTGGGTTTTACTTTTTTAGTCGCCATTGGTCGTCACCTTTGCTTATGCACCTTCAAAAAATTTGATCCGGCTGCCGGGCATCAATGTCACGATAGCTTTTTTCCAGTCCTTGCGCTTGCCCAAAATCCGGCCCCGCCGTTTGAACTTGCCCTTGACCCGCATCGTCCGAACCGAGCGAACCTCGACGTTGAAAATCGACTCAACAGCCTTCCGGATCTGAACCCGATTGGAGGCAGGCGCCACCTCAAAGGCCACTTGGTTGAGTTCTTCCCGGGCGATATTGGTCTTTTCCGTATCCACCGGACCTAATATGATATGATAGTCTTTCATGCAGCCAATCTCCCTTCAATCCCCTTGATCGACGGTGCCAGCAGAACCAGGGTCTTGTGGTTCAAAATATCGTATACATTGAGCCCTTCAACCCGCAACACCTTGACGCCCGGAATATTTCTGGAGGACAGCTCCAAGGTTGCATCCTTTTGATCAATCACGATCAGCGGTTTTTCCAGTTCAAGGCGCTGAAGCGTCGAAGCAACGGCCTTTGTCTTTACCTGATCGAGGGCAAATCCGTCAAGCACAATTATTTCATTGTCCTTCAGCTTTGCCGACAAAGCCATTTTCAAAGCCAGACGACGGACTTTCTTGGGGACCTTGTATGAGTAATCCCTCGGCTCAGGACCGAAAATTACGCCCCCGCCTCTGAGCAGCGGGCTTTTCACGTCCCCCCGGCGTGCACGTCCGGTGCCTTTCTGACGAAACAACTTTTGGGTGCTGCCCCGTATCTCGGAGCGGCGCTTGACTTTGGCCGTTCCCCGGCGACGGTTGGCCAGCTGCATCCGAACCACCTGGTGCAGAACGCTTTGTTTGACCCCGACATTGAAAATCTCCTCTGAAAGGTCGATTTCCGATACGGTCTCACCCTGTATATTTTTGACTTCCACGACAGCCATGGTCTCCCTCTTTGCATTGCATCCGGCTTATGATGACGGCATTTTCCAATCGTTGAACCCGAACCCCGTCCTGGCAGCCTCCGGAATTTACGACTTTTTCGCCTTGCAGATCTCCACGATCGCGTTTTTCGGACCGGGCACCGCACCCTTGACAAGGATCAGGTTCTGGTCCGGGCGGACATCAACCACTTCAAGGTTTTTGGTGGTCTGCCGCACGTTTCCGTACTGACCGGGCATCTTCTTTCCCTTGGCCACCTTGGAAGGCCAGGCGCTGTTTCCGATAGAGCCGGGTATCCGATAGCAGCGACCGCCATGGGTCTTTCGGCCAAGGGAAAAGCCGTGCCGCTTGGTAACACCGGCAAAACCGCGACCCTTGGTTTTTCCGGCAATATTGATCTTATCCCCCACGGAAAACATCTCCATGGTCACCTGCTGGCCCGGCTCGAACTGTTCCGGTTCTTTGACGGAAAATTCCCGCAGGCGGTAGAAACCTGTGCCGCCGCTTTTATCAAAATGGCCCTTCAGCGGCTTGGTCAACCGATGTTGCTTTTTTTCCTTAAACCCAAGCTGCAGGGCGTCATAACCGTCGTTGGCCCTGGTCTTGATCTGGGTTACGGTGCACGGGCCAGCCTGAATGACTGTCACCGGCAAATATTGCCCATTACTGGCAAATATGCCCGTCATTCCCAGTTTTTTCCCGAGTATTCCTTCACTCATTTTCGCCACCTGGTCCTTATCCTACAATTTAATATCCACATCCACGCCCGGAGACAAATCCAGCTTCATCAGGGCGTCTACCGTCTGCTGGGTGGGATCCTGGATGTCCAATAACCGCTTGTGGGTCCGGACCTCAAACTGCTCCCGGGATTTCTTGTTCACATGGGGAGAGCGAAGCACCGTGTATTTATTGATGCGTGTGGGCAGGGGAATGGGTCCCACCACCCGGGCACCTGTCTTGCGGGCAGTATCGACAATATCCCGGACCGACTGATCCAGCAGTCTGTGGTCGTAAGCCCTTAACCGGATTCGTATTTTGGTGTTTGGTATCATGACAGTCCCGTATCTATTCTATGATTTCACTGACAACACCGGCCCCCACGGTTCGGCCGCCTTCACGCACTGCAAAGCGCAGCCCCTCCTCCATGGCGATCGGGGTGATGAGTTCGGCTGATATCGTTACGTTATCGCCCGGCATCACCATCTCAACCCCATCGGGCAGCGTGCACACCCCGGTAACATCCGTGGTCCGGAAATAAAACTGCGGCCGATAGCCCGAGAAAAACGGCGTGTGCCGTCCGCCTTCATCCTTGCTCAGCACGTAAACCTCGGCCTTGAACTTGGTGTGCGGCGTTATCGTTCCCGGTGCGGCAACCACCTGGCCGCGCTCAACCTCGTCGCGCTTGGTACCCCGCAAAAGCAGACCCACGTTGTCGCCGGCCTGGCCTTCGTCAAGCAGCTTGCGAAACATCTCCACGCCCGTACAGGTCGTGTTGATGGTCGGACGCATGCCAACGATCTCGATCTTGTTGTTGACCTTGATGATCCCGCGCTCCACACGCCCCGTGACAACCGTGCCACGGCCCGATATCGAAAACACGTCTTCCACCGGCATCAAAAAGGGCTTGTCAACGTCCCGCTCCGGCTCGGGAATGTAGGCGTCCGTGGCCTCCAGCAAGTCCCAGATCGGCTTTACATCCTCGCTGTCCGGATCGTCGCTTTCCAGTGCCTTAAGCGCGCTGCCCCGTATGATCGGGGTGTTGTCACCGTCAAACTCGTAATTGTTTAAAAGCTCCCGAAGCTCCATGTCCACAAGCTCGATAAGCTCCTCGTCGTCGACCATGTCGCACTTGTTTAAAAACACCACGATCTGAGGAACGCCAACCTGGCGGGCCAAAAGTATATGCTCGCGGGTCTGGGGCATGGGGCCGTCATCTGCGCCCACAACCAGAATCGCCCCGTCCATCTGGGCCGCACCTGTGATCATGTTCTTGATATAGTCGGCATGCCCCGGACAATCCACATGTGCGTAATGCCGGTTGTTGGTCTGATACTCCACGTGAGCCGTGGAAATCGTGATCCCACGGGCCTTTTCCTCGGGCGCCTTGTCAATCTTGTCAAACGGAATAAACTCCGCCCAGCCCCGCAATCCACAATGCTTGGTGATCGCCGCGGTCAATGTCGTCTTGCCATGGTCAATATGACCGATCGTTCCCACGTTTACATGCGGCTTGGTCCGCTCAAACTTCTGCTTTGCCATTTTCCACCCTCTTGCTCAAACGGGTTTGCCATTGAAATAAATCTGAATCATCTGCAATCAGATACTTTGCCCATCCAAAAAGGAAAAACTGGATGGGCAAGGGATATCAAAACCAAAATACCTTCGGCTACCACCGGTAATGGGCAAAGGCCTTGTTGGCCTCGGCCATGCGGTGTGTATCCTCGCGCTTCTTAACCGAAGCGCCCCGCTGCTGGGCGGCATCCATGAACTCACCGGCCAGTTTCCTGGCCATGCCCTTTTCCGGCCGCTTTTCCGCATAGGTGAGAATCCACCGAATGGCCAGGGCGGTCTGTCGCATTGGCCGGACCTCTGTGGGCACTTGGTATGTGGATCCCCCAACCCGCCGGGACTTGACTTCCAGCTGGGGTTTTACATTGCCCAGTGCCTGCTCGAAAATCTTTAAGGCCGGCTCATTCATCCGCTTCTCAATGATATCAAAAGCTTCATAGATCAACGACTGGGCCGTGCTCTTTTTCCCGTCTTTCATTACGGAATTGACAAACCGGGATACGAGCGGACTTTTATACTTGTAATCCGGAATAATTTTTCTTTCAGGGATTTCTCTTCTTCTCGGCATTGCCTACACCATTTTTTTTCAGATACAAGTTGCACCCCGGATATCGCTTTACTTGGGGCGTTTGGCTCCGTACTTGGACCGACCCTGCTTCCGGTCAGTCACTCCAAGCGTATCCAGGGTACCGCGAACAATGTGATACCGGACACCGGGAAGGTCCTTGACCCGGCCCCCGCGCACGAGTACCACCGAGTGTTCCTGGAGATTATGTCCGATGCCGGGGATATACGCGGAAACCTCCACCCCTGTTGTCAGACGAACCCTTGCCACCTTTCGCAGGGCGGAATTGGGCTTTTTGGGCGTGGCCGTATAAACTCTGACACACACACCGCGCTTTTGCGGCGAAGCTTTAAGCGCAGGCGCACCCTTTTTCTTCTGAATCTGCTTGCGGCCCTTGCGAACCAGCTGATTAATCGTCGGCATGCTATCCCCTATCCATTACAAATCATTCATATATTCACAATGTTTATAGTGCTAAGCTAAAATAACAAACAATACCCTTAAATCATGGTGGTGTCAAGCTTTTTTCTTTTACCTGCCGGCACCATTTCAACCGCCCCGCATATAACCGGACAGGGCCTGACGTCGCTGCTTAGTATTCAGCAGCGATATCCGGCCGCCCGTATTCATTCCGGCCCGTTCCTGCGGGGATCAGCCGGCCCATGATTACATTTTCCTTCAACCCGCGCAGACCGTCATAGGCACCTGCGATGCTGGCATCTGTCAGCACCTTGGTGGTCTCCTGAAAGGAGGCCGCAGAGATAAAGCTGTCTGTGGACAGAGAGGCTTTTGTAATTCCCAGAATGAGCGGCTCGCCCACCGCCGGGGTCCCGCCCTGCTCCACAACCGCCTGGTTGGTTTCCTCAAACTCGATTCTGTCCACCTGTTCCTCGGGAATAAAAGCGGTGTCGCCAACGGTCTGAATTTTGACCCGGCGCATCATCTGCCGCACGATCACCTCGATATGCTTGTCGTTGATGCGAACCCCCTGGAGCCTGTAGACTTCCTGAACCCCGTTTAACAAATAACGGGCCAGCTCGACTTCGCCTTTGATACTCAGGATATCCTGCGGGTTGGGGCTGCCTGCGGTCAGCGGTTCTCCGGCCTTGACATAGTCGCCGTCATATACGCTGATGTGGCGCCCCCGGGGAATCAGGTATTCCTTTTTCTCGCCGGCATCAACCGGTGTCACGGTCAGGCGCTGCTTTCCCTTCTTTGTGGCCTTGGCAATGGCCACAAAGCCGTCAATCTCGGATAGAACCGCGGCTTCCTTGGGTTTGCGCACCTCGAAAAGCTCGGCGACCCGCGGCAGACCACCGGTAATGTCCTTGGTCTTGGTGGTTTCCCTGGGAATCTTTCCGATAATGTCACCCGCCCGCACATGGTCGTGCTCCTCCACCATCAGAATGGTGTTGACCGGCAGCACGTACCGGGCCGGTCCGGAGCCAGGGATATTGGCTGTTTTGCCTTCCTTGTCCTTTATGGAAATTCTGGGCCTGGCGTCCATTCCCTTGGATTCCACCACGGTAAGACTCGACTTGCCGGTCACCGGGTCAACCCGTTCCTGCAGCGTCCGGCCGATCACCAGGTCCCCGAACTTGACCTTTCCTTCCACTGCGGTGATGATCGGAGTGGTGAACGGATCCCAGGAAGCCAGCAACTGGCCGGCCTCCACCCGCTGGCCGTCTTCGACCAGGATGTCTGCGCCGTAGATCACCGGGCACCGTTCCAGTTCCCTGCCGGAATCCGAAACAACGGAAAACTCTCCCCCTCTGCGGTTCATGACAATTTTGCGGTTTTCCGCATTCACAGCCACATTAAGCTTGTTGTACTTGACAATCCCCTGCACGCGGGCGCGGATTTCAGCTTCCTCCACCCGCCGGCTGGCAGTGCCGCCGATGTGGAAGGTTCTCATGGTCAGCTGGGTGCCGGGTTCGCCAATGGACTGGGCGGCAATTATGCCAACCGTCTGACCGATTTCCACAAATCCGCCATGAGCAAGATCCCGGCCGTAACACATGGCACACACCCCGAACCGGGAACGGCAGGTGAGCACCGAGCGGATTTTCACACTGGTGACCCCGGCCTGGCTGATGCGGGCAACTCCGGATTCATCGATTTCATCGCCCCGGCGGATCAGCACCTCGTCGGTGAACGGATCCTGCACGTCTTCCAGGGCAATTCTGCCCAGAACCCGCTCTTCAAGGGGCTGGATCACTTCTCCGCCTTCGAGAAGGGCTTCGACCTCAATGCCCATTACTGTGCCGCAGTCATGCTCCATAACGGTGCAGTCCTGGGCAACATCTGCCAGGCGGCGGGTCAGGTATCCGGAGTTGGCGGTTTTCAGCGCCGTATCGGCAAGCCCTTTACGGGCACCGTGGGTGGAAATAAAATACTGGAGCACAGAAAGCCCTTCCCGGAAATTGGCGGTAATGGGCGTTTCAATGATCTCGCCGGATGGTTTTGCCATCAGGCCCCGCATACCAGCCAGCTGCCGCATCTGGTCCTTGCTGCCGCGGGCGCCGGAATCAGCCATCATAAAAATCGGGTTGACCGTTTCTCCACCGGTTTTGTCGCTCATGTCGGCAAGCCGCTTATCATCGACCTGAGCTGCATCCTTCTGCAGATCGGTCATGATATAAGGCTTTTCCATTGCCTCCATCATCTTGTTGGCAATCTCGTCGGTGGCACGGGCCCAGATGTCAACAACCTTGTTGTATTTCTCCCCCTGGGTAATCAGACCCTCGGTGTACTGGTGGTTGATCTCGGCCACCTCTTTTTCCGCAGCCGCGTGAATGTCCCACTTGCTTTCCGGAATAATCATGGCGTCAATGGAAATCGACAGCCCGCCGGCAGTGGAATAGCTGTAACCGATGTTCTTGAGCCGGTCGGCCAGAATCACCGTGGCCTTGGGCCCCTTGTGCCGGTAGGTATAATCGACCAGATCCTGCAGGGCCTTTTTGTTTAACACCTTGTTGATGGTGTCAAAAGGAATCTCAGAGCGTTTTTCAATAACCTGGAATACATGGTATTGATCGCCCACGTGAATAATCCCGCTGACATCGCCTTCATCCAGGGAAAACACCGACTCCACCTCAAAATCCGGAAGCTGGAAGATTTCCTGAAACTCTGGGGCGTCCAAAAGACCGATATTTCCTTCATACGTCTTATCAAACGCCTCGGAATAAGGCTTGACAAGATCACGAAACGGGGTGCCCTCCTCCACCGCCTCCACGACGTCATCGGCCTTGTCCCTGTCTGTGACCATGATGTGGCGAAGGATGTAGCTGTCTCCCTTGGGAATAATTTCCCACAGCAGCACGCGCCCCACCGTGGTTTCCACGCGCTGGCCCTTGATACGCACGGTGACCTTGGCATGGAGATCCACCACGCCGGCGTCATAGGCCACGCGCACCTCCTGGGTGTCGGCAAACTTCATTCCGCTGCCGCGGGCACCGCTCAGGCCCAGGGTCATGTAATAAATGCCAAGGACGATATCCTGGGTGGGCACGATGATGGGGCTGCCGTTTGCAGGCGACAAAATATTGTTGGATGCCAGCATCAGCACCCGGGCCTCGATCTGGGCTTCCATGGACAGCGGAATGTGGACGGCCATCTGGTCGCCGTCAAAGTCGGCGTTAAACGCGGTGCAGACCAGGGGATGGAGCTGGATGGCCTTTCCCTCGATGAGCACCGGCTCAAAAGCCTGGACGCCCAGGCGGTGAAGCGTCGGGGCGCGGTTGAGCATCACCGGGTATTCCTTGACCACCTCGTCCAGGGTATCCCAGACCTCGGGAGTCCGCTTTTCCACCCATTTCTTGGCGCTTTTAACAGTGGTGACGATGCCTTTTTGCTCCAGGCGATGATAGATAAAGGGCTTGAACAGCTCCAGGGCCATTTCCTTGGGAATCCCGCACTGGTGCAGCCGCAGATCCGGGCCGATGGTAATCACGGACCGGCCGGAGTAGTCCACGCGCTTGCCCAGCAGGTTCTGGCGGAACCGGCCCTGCTTACCCTTTAAGGTCTCGCTCAGGGATTTTAATGGGCGCTTGTTGGTGCCGGTGACCACCCGGCCCTGGCGGCCGTTGTCTATGAGCACGTCAACGGATTCCTGGAGCATGCGCTTTTCATTGCGTACGATGATATCCGGCGCCCGGAGTTCCATTAAACGACTCAGCCGGTTGTTGCGGTTGATCACCCGGCGGTAGAGGTCATTTAAATCCGAGGATGCAAATCGCCCGCCTTCCAGCGGAACCAGCGGCCGCAGATCCGGGGGCAGCACAGGAATGACGTCTAAAATCATCCAGATGGGGTCCAGGCCGGACTTGCGAAACGCATCCACCACCTTGAGCCGCTTGGCCAGTTTCTTGCGCTTGGCATCAGAGCCGGTCTCCATGATCTCGGTACGCAGTTCCTTGTACAAGGCCTCGATATCGATGCGCTCCAGGAGAATCTTGATTGCCTCCGCCCCGATGCCCGCCTCGAACTTGTTGCCGTAAAGCTGCCGCGCCTCCCGGTATTTTTCCTCAGAGAGCAGCTGCAGCTTGGAAAGGCCCGTGTCCTTGGGATCGATCACGATAAAATTGTCAAAATACAGAACCTTTTCCAGGTTCTTTAAGGTCAGGTCCAGCAGGTTGCCGATTTTGCTCGGCAGACTGCGCAAAAACCAGATATGGGTTACGGGCGAAGCCAGATCAATGTGGGCCATGCGCTCACGCCGAACCTTTGACTGGATTACCTCCACGCCGCATTTCTCGCAGATGACACCCCGGTGCTTCATGCGCTTGTACTTGCCGCAGTTGCACTCATAGTCCTTGATGGGGCCGAAAATCTTTGCGCAGAACAAACCATCCCGTTCCGGTTTAAAGGTCCGGTAGTTGATGGTCTCGGGCTTCTTGATCTCGCCGTGCGACCAGCTCCGGATCTGTTCCGAGGAGGCCAGGGCCACCCGGACGCCTTTGTACCGGTTGGGATTTTTCGGCTTGATGAAAAAATCGTAGATCGTTTCCAATGCGATCTCCTTGCATGAAAAATAAAATTATTCGCTGTCGTCTTCCACCAGCGTTATGTCCAGGCCCAGACTCTGCAATTCCTTGGTCAGAACCCGGAAAGATTCGGGCAACCCGGGCTCAAAAACATTCTGGCCCTTGACGATTTTTTCGTACATGCGGGTTCTGCCGGCCATGTCATCGGACTTCACCGTCAGAAACTCCTGCAGGCAATGGGCAGCGCCATAGGCCTCTATGGCCCATACCTCCATTTCCCCAAGCCGCTGGCCGCCGAACTGTGCCTTTCCCCCGAGGGGCTGCTGGGTTACCAGGGAATAAGGGCCGATGGATCGCGCATGGAGCTTGTCTGCAACCAAATGGTGCAGTTTGAGCATATACATGGCGCCGACAGTGACCTTTTCATCAAAGGGCAGGCCTGTGCGGCCGTCATAAAGGGTGGCCTGACCCGACGGGCTGACCCCGGCCTCAGAGAGCAGGTCCTTGATCTCCTCTTCCCTGGCGCCGTCAAACACGGGGGTAGCCATAAAGACCCCTTCAGAGGTATTTTCAGCCAGGCGCTGAACATCGGAATCGGATATATCCTTTATCTGGTCGGCTTGCGTCTTGCCGGAAAAGATTCTTTTGAATTTTTTGCGCAGCTCCTCGGTTTTGCCCTCGGCCAGCAGCGCATTGACCTGGTCTCCAAGGCCCTTTGCCGCCCTTCCGAGATGAATTTCAAGGATCTGGCCCACATTCATCCGAGACGGCACGCCCAGAGGATTTAAAACCATGTCCACGGTGCGGCCGTCAGCAAAATAGGGCAGGTCTTCTTCCGGCAAAATGCGCGAAACAACGCCCTTGTTGCCGTGCCGGCCAGCCATTTTGTCGCCCACGGCCAGGGTTCGCTTCATGGCCACGTAGATCTTGATCATCTTGATGACGCCGGGGGGCAGTTCATCGCCTTTTTCAATGGAACCGACCTGGTGCTCAAAGGCGGATTTGGCCATTTCGGCCTGCTCACGATATCGCGACAGGATTTCTGCCACTTTTTCCTCGGTCTTTTTGTCCTTTAGAGAAATCTGCCCGAACTTGGCCAGGGGAATATCGGCCAGCATCTTTTTTTCCATCCGGACATCTTGGGCAATCAGCACCTTCTGTCCGTCGATGAGGCTTTCCGAGCACTGTTTGCCGACCAGAACGGCAATGATCTCGTTTCTGGCCGTCTCCTCGATGATCTTTAGCTCATCGTCGCGGTCCTTTTCCAGGGCGGCAATTTCCTCGTCCTCGATTGCCCGCGACCGCTCGTCTTTTTCCACGCCGCGGCGGGAAAACACCTTGACATCCGTGACAATCCCGGAAATACCGGGCGGCACCCGCAGCGAGGTATCCTTCACATCCCCGGCCTTTTCCCCGAATATGGCCCGGAGCAATTTTTCCTCAGGAGAAAGCTGGGTTTCGCCCTTGGGCGTGACCTTGCCCACCAGGATATCGGCCGGGCCCACCTCGGCACCGAGCCGGATAATACCGCTTTCATCCAGGTCCTTGAGGGCTTCTTCCCCAACATTGGGAATATCGCGGGTAATTTCCTCACGGCCCAGTTTGGTGTCTCTGGCCAGCACCTCGAATTCCTCGATGTGCACAGAGGTAAACACCCCGTCTTTGACCAGGCGTTCGCTGACCAGAATGGAGTCTTCAAAATTGTACCCCCCCCAGGGCATAAACGCCACTGTCACGTTTTTGCCCAAGGCCAGTTCCCCGTTGTCCGTGGCCGGACCGTCGGCAATAATTTCACCGGCGTGAACCCTTTCGCCCTTCTTGACAATGGGCCTGTTGTTAAAACAGGTATTCTGGTTGGAACGCACGAACTTGCCCAGGTTGTATATGGTGACATCCTTCTGGGACGGATCATCTGAAGGATCATGCTGCAGGACAATTCTGGAGGCATCCACATCCACCACCGTCCCGTCGCGCCTGGCCACAACCGTAACTCCGGAATCCCGGGCCACAATGCCTTCCACGCCCGTGCCCACCAAAGGCGCCTCGGTATTGAGAAGGGGAACGGCCTGGCGCATCATGTTCGATCCCATCAGCGCCCGGTTGGCATCATCGTTTTCCAGAAACGGGATCAGCGAGGCACTGATGCTCACCAGCTGGTTGGGAGAGACGTCCATGAGTTCGATGCGGTCTTTTTCAACCATCATGAACTCGCCGTCCACCCGTGAAATCACCACCGGGTTCACATACCGGTTCCTGTCATCCACCGGTGCGTTGGCCTGGGCAATGGGATGGTCCTTTTCCTCAAAAGCCGAGAGCAGCCGGATCTGATTGGAAACCGTGGCTTCCTCCACCACCCGGTACGGGGTTTCAATAAATCCGTATTCATTGACCCGGGCATATGTACAAAGCGAAACAATGAGTCCGATATTGGGACCTTCCGGAGTTTCAATGGGACAGATCCGGCCGTAATGGGACGGATGCACGTCGCGCACCTCAAAGCCGGCCCGGTCCCGCGTTAACCCGCCCGGGCCCAGGGCGCTTAAGCGCCGCTTGTGGGTTGTTTCCGAAAGCGGGTTGGTCTGATCCAGAAACTGCGAAAGCTGACTGGTGCCGAAAAACTCCTTGACCACAGCCGACACCGGCTTGGGATTGACCAGATCATTGGGCATCAGCGCATCGACTTCCTGCATGCTCATGCGCTCCTTGATGGCCCGCTCCATGCGCACCAGTCCGATGCGGTACTGGTTTTCCAGCAGCTCGCCCACTGCCCGCACCCGCCGGTTGCCCAGGTGATCGATATCATCCACAGTGCCCTGGGTATCGCGCAGCTCCACCAGTATCCTGGCGGTCTGAAGGATATCCTCCCTGCGCAGTGTCCGCATGCCCAGCGGAGTGTCGATATTTAAACGATGATTGAGCTTCAGCCGGCCCACGCTGGACAGGTCATAATAGGCGGTCTTGAAAAACAGATGATCCACAAAATCCTGGGCCACCTCCGCGGTCACCGGGTTTCCCGGCCGCAGCCGCCGGTAAATGTCAATTAATGCCTCTTCCTTGGTCTTGGCCTTGTCCAGCAGCAGGGTCTTTCGAATGGACTGACCGGTAAATGGGCCTTCCATGACCAGAAGTTCAAACCACTCCACCCCGGCGCCAGCCATCTGTTCGAGCAGATCGGGCTCCACGGGATCATTGGAGCGGGCAATGACCTCACCGGTTTCCGGATGAAGCACGTCCGAGGCGATCACGCGCTGCTGGAGCTCATCTGCGGTCATGGGCACATGTTCCATGCCCGCGGCCTGAAGCTGCCGGATGGCGCGCTTGGTGATCATCCGCCCTTTTCTGACCAGAACTTCTCCGGTTTCCGGGTGTACAATGTCCTCGCCCGGACGTTCACCCTTGAGAAATTCCGGATTCAGCTTTCGGACAAATTTTTCATTCTTAATAAACACTTTTTCGGTATGGTAAAAATAAGACAGGATATCGTCATTCGTGTAGCCCAGGGCCTTAAACAGCAGGGTGACCGGAAACTTGCGCCGCCGGTCGATGCGCACGTAAACGATATCCTTGGGATCAATTTCCATGTCAATCCAGGAACCCCGAACCGGAATAATCCGGGCGCTGTAAATGATCCGCCCGCTGGAATGGGTCTTGCCCTTGTCATGGTCAAAAAACACGCCCGAGGAACGGTGCAACTGGCTGACCACCGCGCGTTCCGTGCCGTTGATGATAAAAGTACCGCGTTCGGTCATCAGGGGGATGGTGCCGAAATAAATCTCCTGCTCCTTGATATCCCGGATGTTGGAAACACCCGTGGTCTTGTCTACATCATAGACCACCAGGCGCACCCGGATCCGAACAGAAATTTCATGGGTCATGCCCCGGTTGATGCATTCATTGACCGAGTGTTTGACCTCCCCGAAATGGTATGAAACAAATTCCAGAGAAGCCGTTCCGGTGAAATCCTTTATGGGAAACACCGAGGTAAACACAGCCTGCAGACCGCTGTCTTTCCGCTCTTCGGGAGCAACCCCCATCTGCAGAAATCGCTGGTAGGATTCGCGTTGAATCCCGATAAGATCCGGGATGTCCACAATGGACTGAATGCGACCGAAATTTTTCCGAAATCGTTTGTATTTCGGCGGATTTCCTGTCATTTCGTCTCCAGCATATATCGTATTAAAATCAATTTGCGAAAACCGGCAGCCGGGCAAGCCCCGGTGCCGATTTTCGCAATTTTGTCGTGATCACATGTCTGTGCTCTATGCATGCATTTGCGCCGAATTGCGTATAAAGGCGCCTGAACAAAGGCAGGCTACTTGATTTCCACAGAGGCACCCACACCTTCGAGCTGTTCTTTGATCTTGTCGGCCTCTTCCTTGACCACGCCTTCCTTGACCGGCTTGGGCGCTTCTTCAACCATGGCCTTGGCTTCCTTGAGGCCCAGACCGGTGATGGCACGCACTTCCTTGATAACCTGAATCTTTTTGTCGCCCACTGCGGTCAGGACCACGTCAAACTCGGTCTTTTCCTCTTCGACTGCGGCGCCTTCACCGCCTGCGGCCGGCGCGCCGGCCGCTGCCACGGGTGCTGCGGCGGAAACGCCGAATTTGTCTTCCAGTTCCTTGATCAGTTCGGAAAGCTCCAGAACCGTCATGTTGGCAATAAAATCGATTACATCCTGTTTGGTGATGTCAGCCATTGGATATCTCCTTGGTATTCTTTTACACGATCATTCGAGTAAGTTTTAAAAGTCATTGTTGCATTGTTTGTCCCGAAAAAAACGGCTCAGGAGCCTAAGCGGCCTCTTTCTGGTCATTTATGGCCTTGAGGGCATAAACCAGACGCTCGGGAACATTGTTAAGGGCCCGAACCAGTCCTGTGGGAACGGCATTCATGGTGCCCAGCACGGTTGCCAGCAGCACTTCGCGCGACGGCAATTCGGAAAGCCGCTTGATACCGTCGGCGTCAAGCACACTGCCGTCCATGATCCCGGCCTTGATCTGCAGCTTGTCATTATCCTTGGCAAACTCGCAGAGCACCTTGGCCGGCGCCACCGGATCATCATAGCTCATGGCCACGGCACTGGGGCCTTCAAACTGCTGCCGGAGCAATTCCACATCGGTTTGCTCTGCGGCGCGGATTAAAAGGGTGTTTTTCACCACTTTGAACTCAATGCCGGCCTGCCTGAGCTTTGATCGCAGATCGTTGATTTTTGTGACATTGAGCCCTTTATAATCCACAAGCACAAGGATTTTTTTCTGCTCGAATTTCTCGTGAAGGGCTGACACGAGCTCCTGCTTTTGCGAAAGCGTTAACACTGACTCCACCTCCTTTCTGAATCTGTAAAAACCACGGGCCTCCACAGCATCAGAAAGCCTGCCTCAGTAGGCCGGAAAAGCCTTTTTCCGATTATACACGCCTGACGGAATGAACCTACGGTCTTTGACAGATTAATGATTAAATATCGCAATTCATATCGATATATATGGCAAACGCGGCGCGGCCTGCAGCCGGGCTCGCGGATCCCGGGCATTACCGGCAATTCTTACTTGAGCAATTCCTTCACAAACACCGGGTCCACCTTGAAGCCGGGACCCATGGTTGTGGAAACGGCAATGGAGCGCAGATACGTTCCCTTGCTGGCCGCCGGCTTCAGGCGCAACACCGTATCCATGAACGCACGGACGTTTTCGAGCAGTTTTTCCGGGCCAAAGGAGACCTTGCCCATGGGCGCATGAACGATGCCGGTTTTATCCACCCGAAAGTCCACCTTGCCGGCCTTGAGTTCATTGACCGCCCGGGCCACATCAAAGGTGACCGTGCCGGTCTTGGCATTGGGCATCAGCCCTCTCGGGCCGAGGATTTTTCCGATCTTTCCCACAGAGCCCATTACATCCGGCGTCGCAACGGCCTTGTCAAAGCCAAACCAGCCGCCCTTGATTTTTTCGATCAGGTCGTCATTGCCCACATAGTCAGCCCCTGCCTCCTGGGCTTCCTTTTCCTTTTCACCCTTTGCAAAGACCAGGACCTTGACTTCTTTTCCAAGGCCATGGGGCAGGACCACGGATCCGCGAACCATCTGGTCGGCATGTCGGGGATCGACTCCAAGCTTGGTGGCAATATCGACGGTTTCATCAAACCGGACATAGGAAGACTCAACCGCAGCAGCCACCGCAGCGGCAAAATCGATCCGCTCCTGGAGATCAAACCTGGACTTGATCTCCCTGTATTTTTTGCTCCGTTTACGCATTGTTTTTCCCTTAAGCTCCTTGATTGACCTTTAGACCACTTCAAGCCCCATGCTCCTGGCCGTGCCCTCGATAATGCGGCAGGCGTTTTCCATGTCCGGGGCATTTAAATCCGGCATCTTGGTTTTGGCGATCTCTTCCACCTGGGCCTGGGTCACCTTGCCGACTTTTTCGGCCTTGGGACTGCCCGAACCCCTTGCAATGCCGGCGGCTTTTTTCAACAACACAGCAGCCGGCGGGGTTTTGGTGATAAACGTAAAGGTTTTGTCCTGGTATATGGTGATCACCACCGGGGTGATCATGCCTTCGTCATTTGCCGTTCTGGCGTTAAACGCCTTGCAAAAATCCATGATATTGACCCCGTGCTGACCCAGTGCGGGGCCGATGGGCGGTGAAGGATTGGCCTTTCCCGCCGGTACCTGGAGCTTTACCTGGGCTACGACTTTTTTCGCCATGTCTTAAACATCTCCTGTTCTAATTTTTCGCCACCTGCACGAAATCGAGTTCTACCGGTGTGGAGCGCCCGAAAATGCTGACCAGCACCTTGAGCTTGCCCTTTTCCGGGCTGACATCTTCCACGGTGCCGTTGAAATTGGTAAACGGCCCGTCAATGACGCGGACCTCGTCTCCGACTTCAAAATAAAACTTGGGCTGGGGCTTTTGCTGACCGGCTTCCATCTTGTGAATAATCTGATCGGCCTCTTCATCGGAAATGGGTGCAGGCCGGTCCCGCCCCCCGAGAAATCCAGTAACCTTTGCCGTATTTTTTACCAAATGCCAGGTTTCTTCATCCAATTCCATCCGGACCATGATATAACCCGGATAAAATTTCCGGCTGGAGGTTTTTCGCTTGCCCTTGACCAATTCCACCACCTGTTCGGTGGGCACCACAACTTCGCCGAATTTTTCCGGATGGGCGCAGGTGGCAATGCGCTCCTCAAGGTTTTGCTTTACCTTGTTTTCAAAGCCGGAATACACATGGATGATATACCAGTTCAACGCCACGCCTTAACTCCCTTGTTAACTCAATTCTACAGGATCAAACGGACGAGGCTGGACAAACCCATGTCCACAACGCCCAAAAAAATGGCGATAATGAATACGAAAACCAAAACAACAGCTGTAGTGCCAACGGTTTCCTTGCGCGTCGGCCAGGTTACACGGCCCAGTTCCACCTTGACTTCCCGCAGAAACTGAATCCAGTTGCCAAAGTATCGATCCAGCAGCCGCAAAACAGCACTCTGTCCACCGGCTCTGCTCTGGGAGCCGGACCAGGCGGACTTCGACTTTTCCGAAGTCCCGCTTGTCACTGCAGATCCTTTTCCAGAGCCGCCTGCCGCAACCGCCTGTTTGTCATCAGTGCTGCTGGAAACAGAATCGCCGGCGTCCTTTTTTTTCTTTTTCTGCTCTGCCGGCTTTTTTTTCTGCATTTTTGCCATTTCGGCTCCTAAAATATCGAAAGCTCAAAGTTGGAACGCTTCTTTATCCTTCGGTTTCACTGACATCCCAACCTTTGAGCTTTTCGTTGATTTTTGGCAGGCCAGGAGGGATTTGAACCCCCAACCACCGGATTTGGAGTCCGACGCTCTGCCGTTAGAGCTACTGGCCTGAATTAATTCCCCATGGCCAATCCGCCAGCGGTAACTTACTTGGTTTCCCGGTGTAGCGTATGGGTATGGCAGAACCGGCAGTATTTTTTAAATTCCAGCCGATCCGGCTTGGTACGCTTATTCTTGGTGGTGGAATAATTCCGCCGTTTACAGTCCATACAGGCTAAGGTCACTTTGACTTTCAAGGGTCTACTCCCTGTTGCTGAAGCTATTCTATGATTTCACTGACAACACCGGCCCCCACGGTTCGGCCGCCTTCACGCACTGCAAAGCGCAGCCCCTCCTCCATGGCGATCGGGGTGATGAGTTCGGCTGATATCGTTACGTTATCGCCCGGCATCACCATCTCAACCCCATCGGGCAGCGTGCACACCCCGGTAACATCCGTGGTCCGGAAATAAAACTGCGGCCGATAGCCCGAGAAAAACGGCGTGTGCCGTCCGCCTTCATCCTTGCTCAGCACGTAAACCTCGGCCTTGAACTTGGTGTGCGGCGTTATCGTTCCCGGTGCGGCAACCACCTGGCCGCGCTCAACCTCGTCGCGCTTGGTACCCCGCAAAAGCAGACCCACGTTGTCGCCGGCCTGGCCTTCGTCAAGCAGCTTGCGAAACATCTCCACGCCCGTACAGGTCGTGTTGATGGTCGGACGCATGCCAACGATCTCGATCTTGTTGTTGACCTTGATGATCCCGCGCTCCACACGCCCCGTGACAACCGTGCCACGGCCCGATATCGAAAACACGTCTTCCACCGGCATCAAAAAGGGCTTGTCAACGTCCCGCTCCGGCTCGGGAATGTAGGCGTCCGTGGCCTCCAGCAAGTCCCAGATCGGCTTTACATCCTCGCTGTCCGGATCGTCGCTTTCCAGTGCCTTAAGCGCGCTGCCCCGTATGATCGGGGTGTTGTCACCGTCAAACTCGTAATTGTTTAAAAGCTCCCGAAGCTCCATGTCCACAAGCTCGATAAGCTCCTCGTCGTCGACCATGTCGCACTTGTTTAAAAACACCACGATCTGAGGAACGCCAACCTGGCGGGCCAAAAGTATATGCTCGCGGGTCTGGGGCATGGGGCCGTCATCTGCGCCCACAACCAGAATCGCCCCGTCCATCTGGGCCGCACCTGTGATCATGTTCTTGATATAGTCGGCATGCCCCGGACAATCCACATGTGCGTAATGCCGGTTGTTGGTCTGATACTCCACGTGAGCCGTGGAAATCGTGATCCCACGGGCCTTTTCCTCGGGCGCCTTGTCAATCTTGTCAAACGGAATAAACTCCGCCCAGCCCCGCAATCCACAATGCTTGGTGATCGCCGCGGTCAATGTCGTCTTGCCATGGTCAATATGACCGATCGTTCCCACGTTTACATGCGGCTTGGTCCGCTCAAACTTCTGCTTTGCCATCTTACATCCTCCCCATGGTTTTATAGCATCTCATTGGAATCTTTCGATGTCCTTCTCCTGTAGAGATCTCGGCAAGAGATCATCGATGCATGGCAGGCGCAAACCCGATTTTCTCAAGACACGCTTCGGGTTTTGCACCCATGCCCTGAAAAAGTTTAAATGGAGCCCACGACCGGAATTGAACCGGTGGACCTCTTCCTTACCAAGGAAGCGCTCTACCGACTGAGCTACGTGGGCCTGATAATCGCTGACTGCCGAAAATGATTCCGGCAATCTTTTTGCAGGGCAGCCTTTATCTAACAGACGTTTGCCTGATGGAGCGGGAGACGAGAATCGAACTCGCGACATTCAGCTTGGAAGGCTGAAGCTCTGCCAACTGAGCTACTCCCGCCGATTTCCATTAAACATGCCTGTCGGCTTTTCCCGGTGCTTTTTTACCCGGCGGAAAACCTGCCCTGTTGCCTTGCGCCTTTACTGTCAGGTGAATCGCCAGCCATGTAGTCTCTTTGATCCCGCCGCTGCGGAATCTCCTACATTCAACCGTTATTAATGAAGTGGTGGTGGGGGGAGGATTCGAACCTCCGAAGGCTTCGCCGGCAGATTTACAGTCTGCTCCCTTTGGCCGCTCGGGAACCCCACCATCAATAAAAACAAACAATATATTCTGGAGCCAGCGGAGGGACTCGAACCCCCGGCCAACTGATTACAAATCAGTAGCTCTACCAACTGAGCTACGCTGGCCTGCATTCAATTCGGGCACCAGCCGCATGCACTTCAAAGCAAGGGTCACGTTCATTCAAAGGTTCTGCGCTCTACCAGAAATTTTTCCGGCATGCAAGCATTTATCGGCTGGCCGGCACAGAAATGATCCATATTTTCAAGCCGAAGTTGTTCACCTGACCCTTCCTGCCGGCTCGTGATCAATCTGCTGTATTTAATATTTTCATAAAGCCATGTCAAGTAACAAATATCGAAAATCAATGCAAGCAGTTTTTTTCCATTGTATTTAAGACAAATCAACGTACAGGGCAACCAAAAAAAATCCGCTCAAACCTGGTCCTGCGGCCGCCGGAGCACATGATCCGGCCAATTCTGCGCCAAACAATCAGCTTGACACAAGTTTGCAGCCGGTGATATTTGTTTCGTTTACATATTTCATTTCACAAAAATTGCTGATTTTCAAGGAATTATAAATATTGACAAAAAAGGTACCCATGCAATCCGTCAAAACGTTCGCCCTTGTCCGGAAAAACGCAGTGCTTGCTGCACTGCTTGCAATTGCCATGATATTTACCGGCTGCGCCGGCTGGACCGGCCGGATCGGAGATGCACCGGCCGGTGATTCCGCAAAAACCTCAACCCGGGACCACCAGGAATCGGAAGCGCCCGCAGCCGAAGATGAAACGCAGGTGGAAGTCCTGCCCTTGTTGAGTTTCAACGGTAGTGAGGAGGAAAACGCCAGGCTGCTGATCGAGCCCGACCCTACAGCTGACACCCAGTCCCGGCTGGACAAATCCCTGGAATTTTATCAAGCCTCCCAGGACTACTGGCAGCAGGGAGAGCTGGAAAACGCTCTGGACTCCCTGGACAATGCATATGCGCTGATTTTGACATCCCCCCCTGCCAAAGACCCGAAACTAAGCCAGCAAAAAGACGATCTGCGGTTTATGATCTCCAAGCGGATTCTTGAAATTTATTCTTCCCGGTACACAACGGTTAAAGGAAACCATAATGCCATTCCCTTTAGCCTTAACGAGCATGTCCAAAAAGAGATCAAGCTCTTTACTGAAGGACCGTCGCGAACCTTTTTCATCAACTCCTATAAACGGTCCGGCCGGTATCGCCCTTATATCCTCGAAAAACTCAAAAAAGCCGGCATTCCCGAGGAGCTTTCCTGGCTGCCGCTTGTGGAAAGCGGATTTAAAACCAAGGCCCTGTCCAGTGCCAGGGCACTGGGGATGTGGCAGTTCATCGCCTCGACCGGCCACAAATTCGGTCTTACAAGAGACCGCTACATTGACGAGCGGTTAGATCCGTACAAGTCCACCGGCGCCGCCATTGCCTATTTAAAAGAACTCCATGAAATTTTCGGGGACTGGAAAACCGTGCTTGCCGCTTACAACTGCGGCGAAGGCAGGGTCCTGCATGTGATCCGTCAGCAAAACGTTAATTACCTGGATGATTTCTGGGATCTGTACCAGCGGCTGCCCAGGGAGACCGCGCGCTATGTGCCGAAATTTTTAGCGACCATTCATATCGTCAACAACCTGGAAAACTACAACATGGGTCACATCCAGCCGGATCCGCCCATGGATTTCGAACTTGTGGAGGTCAAAAAGCAAGCCTCTCTGGAAGACATTGCAAAGGCCATTGACGTCAAGCAAAACAAACTTCTGGAACTGAATCCCGAATTGCGCTACAAGATTTTGCCGGATGAAAAATACGAGTTAAAGGTGCCCCGGGAAAAAGGTGAGGTACTGCTTGCAAAAATCGACGATATCCAGGAACACTACCAGAGCCCGCACAACATTGTCTACCACCGGGTGCGGCCGGGAGAGACCCTGTCGACCATTGCCCGGCGCTACAACACCACCGCCCGAAAAATCGCCTGGTACAACAATATTTACCGGAAAAATTACATTGTCAGCGGCCAACGGCTCAAAATTCCCCAGGCCGGGACTTACGCCGCCCGGGGCCCGCTGCCTGAGCCCTCCAGGACAATTAACTACAAGGTCAAACGGGGTGACTCCCTGTGGGTGCTGGCCAAGCGCTACAACACCACCACAAAACGAATCCAGGCTTTAAACAACCTCAATTCCGTGAACCTGCACATCGGCCAAAAACTCAAAATCCCGGCCGGCAAAAGCGCGGACCGCAAAGCCTACAGAGTGAAAAAAGGCGATTCACCCTATACCATTGCCAGACGCCATGACATGAACATGAACAAATTTCTGCGAATCAATGAACTAAACCAGAATTCAAGGATTTACCCGGGTCAGACCCTTTACGTGGAATAGCCCGGTGTGCCTTACGCCCCCGTAGCTCAGTGGATAGAGCAATGGATTCCTAATCCATGTGCCGCAGGTTCGATTCCTGCCGGGGGCACCAATAAAATCAATTGGTTACATGTATAAAAATTTTGTTTCTTTTTATCAAAAGCCGATTTGCCCCACTCCTGCCCCGGAGTTTGCAAAATTACCCCATTCTGAGCCAAAGACTTAACCTTAAGCTGCTCCTGCCCTATGTTTTAATCCCTGGGAAATCGGGTTCTTGTTAGGCAAAAAGGACAAAAGCTACACCCGTTAGTGTTATCAAAACAATGTATATAAACACGATTGCGGTATGGGTCAGACGTTTCTCTCCTCCTGAAAACTTCTGATATTGTATTTTCGCCCCGGGCTCTTGAAATATAAACCTGCCTGCTTCATCGTAAAGGCCCCATCGCTGCTCTATTGCGACAACCACTTTTCGAGCCTCTTTTGACCTTACATGATGGTTGTACTGATAAAGAAAAGTAACAATCCCCATGAGCGCAATGATGACAATCACGAATGCTTTTATATAAACCTCCACTGAAGGATCAACGGATAGATGAATACCTGAAGCATCCTTAACTCGTAAAAATTTCATGGGAATTATCGCAAGAAGCACCAAGGTTGAAAGATAGCGCACGCCCAAAAACGTTTGATCCCAGTGGTTACGTATATTGATCCATTGTGTGTGATAAATCTCTCGTTCAATTTCAAACTTATCGCGATTCGCTTCCATCCCTTTGCTCCTTTATTCCGCAGCTGGCCACGAATAAGAAAGGCTGATCTATCCGCTTAATTGTTATTTTATGTTTGGGCGCGGTCTCTGTTACGACTCGTTTAATCTTGCCCGCGTTAACACAGGAACGCAGTACCCGTCCTTTGCTTTTAATTATATTTACGCGATGTTCATCGATAGGCAATTCGCTCAACAAATTTACAAGCTCGGGGAATGTTTGGATTGCCTCTTGAAAAGCTGTGGTCAACACCTCGACCCTATGGCCCAGGTCGAGACATCTTCTTATTGTTTCAAAAGCATTGTCAAATGACCCTACTTTGCCACAGAAATTATCATGCACCTCTCTATTACCGTGCAAAGAGACAGTCACGGTTAAATTTTGCAGGCCTTTGGTGGCCCTCTGCATTTTCCTTGGACAAAAGCCATTAGTTGATAGAACAACGCCTTCAAATTTTGATGCTGCAACATGCACAAATTTTACCAAATCAGGGAGCAGTGTCGGCTCTCCTCCCGTAAGGGTAATTCGTTTTATCTTTGGATCAAGACATTGCAAAATAGCAATAAAATCTTCATACGAAAGCTTTAGGCTATTATGGGGGTTCGAATCTGCTATGCATACGGGGCAGTTCATATTGCATAATTTGGTTAATTCAAAACATACTTCTCTTGGAGCGCAACATAATTCTCGGTGAATTTCCGCATAAGAAAGGTCAGCAACAGGGATATACCTAAAGTAGTCGAAACGCGTGTAGCAATCAGATGACATAACGTCCTCAATATTAGGACAATTCAACGCATCAGACACTGCGAATCTATCAAGCTTCTTAAAATACCAAAACCGAATCATAGAATGTTACGCCTGGAATAAAGTGCAGCGGTTTTTCACCGCCTGCTTAATTGGTTATCTCATTTTATTGGTCAGCCAGCCCAATTTTCGATATGTTCGAACAAAGATTCTATCGAGCGCCTATCAAAGGTCCTTGCCACCTGAGGGTAAGAAAGTCCAGTTTGATTCATAAAGGCAACCCATCTCCGATCGAGCATGACAATGTCGCAATATGCCACTGGCACAATTAGATGAAATATGTCATTCCATTCACTATATTGAGCCATTGCCATATCCACATTTTTTATTATAAAATCAACCGTAAATTGAAGGAGTTCTCTTGTCGCAGTTTGGTACCTGGGACCTCGCTGCTTAAGTCCCAAAAACCTACCTTTTACTTTCTTAAGATACACGGGATCGTTTCTCCCCTTTTCTATTAGATCTTTCATAGCGGCCAAGAATTCATCATTATTCCTTGAGAGGTTTGTTGACGGGAACTCATTGACAACAGTTTCTATAATATCGGCTACATGCCACGTTAGTGGGTATTTTTTGGCTAAAAGATATGCCGAAACAAGTTCCAATTCAGCAGAAGGATTTTGAACTTTAAAAATTGCTGCAGGGTCAGACACTATTTTATTTTCTTTTTTAATGACCTCGCTTACATCAATGTTGATCAACCCACAATCTTCGATACTTCTTATCATGCTTAGCATGGATTCAACCTGGCTTTTGTCTTCTTGTTTCGATATTTCCACCATATTTGCCACTGAAAGGCGAAGTGTTCCTCCCTTGCTATTCATGGTACTAACAAACCTCTCCCTTAAGCTGGGATTCAGGGAGAAGTCATTTAGCGCCCAATGATCCAAATACACCATCGGACTGTGAAAATGCTCCTGAATTTCTATTTTCTTGTCTTCGTGATCAATTCTTTTGTACATAATATCACAGTATAAAGTTCTGCCACCACAAGTGATTCAGGTATTATATGCTCTTTGGCCAAAGATAACCCATTAAAAGGGTAAAAGAAGTAACTCGTCGTTTCGGTCTTAATTGCTCGTTTTATTTTGCCTGGAATTATTTTAAGCTCTTAGGATATAAACAAGGTTCTTTGTCAATTAAAACATTTTCTCATAAAATACTAAAAATACAAGGGGCATGATGAATCACCATACCCCTTTGCAGCTTCACTCGCTTTTCAACTCATTTTTTAAAATCTCAGGCCCCTTCTGAGACCATCTTTAATGTTCTTTGGATTTGCCTTTCATGGTGGGCCGTTGCCTGCCAGGGGGTGATCGAATTCATTGAGATATATTCGGCTATAAAATTAAAGAAGCCGTTGATAATGCCATTCTTGGGGGAGCCCTGGCGGATTATTTCCCACACAACCCACGTCAAATAGATATTTGCAGGATCGGAACGAAGATAATCGCAAAGGAAGGCGGCATAAAGCTTTCCCGTTTTATAGTCCTTCTCATAATTACCTGTGGGGTAAACCGACCAGAAACAACGGCCTTCCCGGGTATCTTCGACAAACGGTAAGCTCTCAACGGAATTGCAGGCATGGATGGAATTACAATCTTGCTGCATAGTGACACCTCTGTGATTTTGACAATTTATCTGATGGGGCACAAAAAACAAAGTGCCCGACCTGTGTCAGCGTCCACAGAGAGACGCCCATGCCCTCGCGGTACATGGCAGGTCGGGCACACTTAAATTATATACCCATCCAGATAAAAAATCTCTCCCCCCTTTCCGAGCCGGATTTTACCGGGGACAGGGGCCGCTCTGTGGTTTTGACAATACCCACTTTACCAAACCGCACCCGGATGTCAAGCCTTCTGAATCCGCGATCGGGGAGGAGAGCTTCTTAAAGAGAATCCAGGCTGAAGGGGCCTTCTTTGGTGTGCCGTTCGTTGATCAGCGCCTCGAACCGCTGAAGCAACTCGGGATCATCGTGCCTAAAGACCGCGATCAGCAACCGGACAATCGGCAGGAAATCATCATATTCATATTCATATTCATAATCCCAATAATCCCGCTCATGGGCGCATCCTTGGCAGCAAAAAGTGACATCCCGCCTGGCCGCCCGGGTCAGGCATTGATCGTAATGCCTGCAAAACGGATTCTTGCCGGCCCCTAATTCCTCAATCCGTGCCTCTGTGCTTTGATTATTTTTCAGAATATGCGCCAAAACAAAGGGCTCCTTTCCGTTGCCGGAGGCTTTAACCTCCCTTTGATACGTGACCGGAGTCACATGAGGGTTACAGGGTTACATTTATATAAATAATATATATATATTATAATAATATTAATATATTATATTGATATATAGGTGTAACTTCTCCTGTGACTCTTGTAACTTTTGTAACCCGGTCTAAAGAAATCCATGCCTGATATGCGAATAGGGAAACGAGTTTCCTGACTCTTCAATCCCCGGGGGTTCCGGACCACAGCATCTATGTCCGCCAGACAAAAAAGCCCCGGCCGCCCGCCGGGGACCAGGGCAAAACAAAATCTGCAAGCCGGCTTTACTGCAAATCCTGGAAACGCTCCTTGTACAGATAGAGGGTTCTCAAGCCGATATTCATACGCCGGGCTATACTGGCCATTGAATAACCGGCCTCAATCATGAGGCAAAACATGACCAGTTCCCGGCAGCCGGCCTTGAGCCCGGCCAGGTTTGTTCCGGTTCGGGCCGTAAATTTCCGGCCGCATGCCTGGCATTTCATCTGCTTCAACTGCCAGAACCGGCCGGCCGCCCTCCCCCGAATCGCAACACCGCACCAAGGGCACGAAGGGCCTTGCGGGTGCAGCCGTTCCAATAGCCACTGGCGGCAATTATCCGGGTCAAAAAAATCCGGATTGATCGAATCGGCAATATCCCGGGCTTTGATACTGTTTTTGTGCATCATTTTAGGCTCCTTGAAATTTATCATTCATTTCTTGGGAACAGTGGAAACATTGATTTTTTGAATCAAACTGGATGGTAGCTGACTATAATTATTATTGCCTGATATTTCGGCAGATTCCATTTTTCCACCAGTTTTTTATTTTAAAAAGTCTGGAAGCTCGCGCTGCACGAAACCGTATTAGACCAGGTCGCCGGAAGGACCCGTTTGGGTTCCGGCCGCTTCAGGAAACACCGGATCTGCTCTTTATTGTCGCACTCCGGATGGACCAACGCTTCCGGGGGCACCGGGCCGAATCCGCAGCGGTCAATCCACAACTGCCGGACCGTTGCGGCCTCTTTCCGCTGAAAGGGCTCTCCGCAAATCGGGCAGCGCTCATAGTTCCCGGGGTCTTCTTTTACTGGAAGTGTTATGATTCTTTGCCCTGCTTCTTTTCTAACCATAATCCTGCCTGTCTCGGTTTTTTAAAAGCCCGACTCCCCCGGCGGGCCTGTTACATTCTGATTGGGGTTACAGGGGAGCGGTGCCGTCCAGAACGGACTTTCGGCCATGCTTAAGGGCCGTACTTTCTTTTCAGCCTCTCAATAGGGGTCATTTCTGATTCCCGGGAAAATTCCAAAACGGTTTCACCCTGGACGGAAGAACGGCTACCGCTTCTCTCCTGACCCGCACTGGAACAGCGACACTGCTTGATTTGGTAGGTTTCGGTTTCCATTCCCGGGCTCTCTGCCACCCATGTAATATCTCTGATCCGGACATCCATCCCCTGTTCACACTGAAAAGCCCTTCCGTCCGGCCGCCGGCATTCAGGGTTTTTCTCAAAGGTCTCCGGCAAATGGACCCAGGCACGGTTGATCGGGTTTGCCCCTCGGAACCAAATGATTTCCCCGGTGCGCAAACCAACGGCGTAAATTTGCAGAATACAACAGGCCCTTGCCAGCACCGGCGGATAGCTGCGCACCACTGGCCACATTTCCGGTTCATAGATGATTTCCATCGCCCTCTGAAGCTCACCAGCGAGCTCATGGTTCTCCTGATCAAATACATCCATAAGTGTTCCTCCATCATTTAAAATTTTAATATCCGGGTCTCTCTGAAGCCGCACAAAAGGATTTTATGCAAAGACTAAGGGGGGAACCCCTTAGCCGAAAGGGCGATCATCATCTTGATAATCCGGCCGGGCTGAATCCTCGCCTGCCCGGGATATCTTTGAGAGATCAAAAATCCATGCCTTTTTGGGGTGCACCACTTCAAAGGACTCCTTCCAGAATCGATACCCCTTATTTGAATCCAGGTAGGCCGGGTGCTCCCTTAATGCGGTTTGAATATCCTTCACCGTTGCCCGGAACTGGCCGTAAAGATCCATGACGCCATTGAGGTTTAAAGCCAGTTTTCCCGAAGGCGGGGGCGTCAGGCTTGCGCCATTGTTTTTCAGGCCAGGCCAGTCAATCACGCGCTTGGCCGTATCCCCCTTGGCCACCACCAGGTCAAAAACCACATCGAAAAAGAAATCCGCAAGGCCCGCCGGCTGGTGCTCAACCTCTTTGACCTTCTCGCGGGTCAGATCCTGGATATAGGGGGACAGGTCGTATTTGACCTGAAAGGTCTCGGTGAATAGCCAATGAAAGGCCAACACAAAGGCATGATTTTCCTCAACGCGGGTGTTGCCGTAGCCGGACAGAAGCCGCCGGGCTTTGTCCCAATAATCCCGCCATTTGCCTTCAAGGGCCTGTCGGTGTTTCATGACCGCCGGCAGCACCATTGGAAATTCGGGGCGGGGGACTGTCTTGAGCTTGTCATAAACCGCCTTGGATTCGGCTGTTATGATCTTATCGGCCGGAAAGTGAACCGATATGACCCGCTCCCGCATGGCCTGGCTGCTGAAAGCCTCGAAGTTCTGGCCAAAGATCAGGGCCGATCTGAAGGGAATTGTTTCAACTTCCAGTCCCGTTGTCTTTTTCGCCCGGGTCTGAAGGGTGCCGAAATTGTAAAGGGTTAAAAACTGGTCAAAATCAAACCGGGAGCTTTCCCCGGCATTGGCTTCAAGCAGGGCGTGAAAAAGGCTTGCCCGCTGCGCAAGCTCCCGGATCTTGCCCTTTGAGGTATTGACCTTGGTCATTGGCAAGCCCTCCCCATCAATGCCCTGCATCATCTGAAGGAAATAAATCAGGCTTGATTTGCCCGTATGCGTATCCCCGTGAAAGCTCAGGAAGGGATAAAATCCCAGGTGATAGGCAATGTCATGAACAAACCACGATCCGAGCATCCAGGCGAACCCGACTGCCGCCCGAAAGCCCCAGGTGGACACGAGCATTTCATAAAGATCCGTTACGGCCCGTTTCCCCCGGCCCGGCTTGATCATTCTTTCAACCACACCGTTTGAAGGCGGGCGGACATATTTGCGCCGGCTGACCCCGAAAAAGCCTTTTTCGTTCGGCAGGACGGTTTCACCGGAAGGCGTGATCATGTAATCCCGGAAAACGTAACAGTTGCTTTCCGCGTCATGCCCTATGGTTTGAATGGTCCTTACAGTGGGGGCCGTTGCCTCGCTGATGATCCGGGCAAGCTGCATTGAGGGCTTGCGCTCCCCCTGCCACCAGGATTTAGACCGGCTCATGAAGAGCTTTGTCATTTGGCCGGGCTGTGAAAGGTCCTCGGCTGAGGCAACAAAACCGATCGGGCGGCCGGATTTGGGCTTTACGGTGAGGTGATACTGATATTCCGGCTTATCCTGGATCGTGGAATTTAACTGGAAATGATCAACTTCCAGAGTGAAATTCGATTGCCGCGCCGCGACAACCGTTTCTTCCCTGGCGATCATTTTGACAGTCGCGTAGTGATATGATCCATCAAAGACGAACAGGCCCGGCGGGATCTTCATATACTGATAGTAGGTCTCGGCATATTCCTTCGGGGTTTTGCAGAGGGCCAAACGCGCCTGGAACTCGTATTCCGACCGGTTTTGTTCGAAGGTTTTCCCGGCGGTCTGGCCACCGGAGGAAAGCAGATCATTCCAGTCCCGGCCGGCCGGCGACATGACCGCCCCTGCATCCGGGTAATGAGCAATCCATTTCTTTAACGCCCGCTGTCCGGCAGCGTCATTGTCAAAGGCGAACACGAGCTTTCCAAAATGGGAAAGATCCATGTTGCCCGGGTCCTGGCCAGAGGACAAAACAGCTATGGCCTGAAACCCCATTTCAATAAGGGACAGGGCATCAACAATCCCCTCTGTTATGAAGGTTTCAGCGGCCGGATCATAGGAAAGGCCCGGATGCTTCCAGAAAAGCCCGGCAGTGGACCCCCTGTTATGGGTTTTTCCTTCTCCCGGGGGCGGGGATATCAGTCGGCCGTTATAAACCTTTCTGTCGGATTCAACCGGGAACATAACCGCGCCACTTCCGGTTTTGCGTACATCCGGCCAGAACTCATACCGCAAGCCTTCCAGGGCCTGCCTGATACCCCGGGTATGCAGATACACAGTGGCCGGCCGGTGCGGATTGGTTTTTGTAGGGGGATAGTCCTTTTCAATGGATATAAAGAGATCCGGGAACAGATCCCGGGCTTTGATCACAGCGCCGCAATGGTTTTGACGGTTGCAGACAACAGCCCAGGGAGCCGCAGAATAGGCCCAGGCGTTTGAAAATCCGCACTCCGGGCACTTCAGGGGGGAGATCGTGCGGCCGTTGTCACGGGTCTTTCTGGTCCACCATTCAGAGGCTTTCAGGGCTTCCAGAATTCGCTTAGGAAGATCCGCCGCCATTATTTAAGGCCCCGCTCCTGCTGCATCCGGCTTATGAACCATTCAACAAACGTTTCCCGCTTGTAAAAGCGCCGGCGACCGACCTGATAACTTGGGGGTCCCTCCCCCTGTGATTCCAGATTGGCAACCGTCTTGCCGGACAATATCCCGGGCAGATAATGCGAAATTTTCGGGCGGCCGAAGATGGGGGGAAGGGCGGCTATCAGAAGTTCCCGGGTTTCACTGAGATTACGATTAGATTCTGTGTTGATTCTTTCAACTCCGGTCATGATGGAAAAAACTCCTTTGTATTTTCTGACATTAACGCCGCATCATGTTTTCAAGGCATAGATAGGATCGTTTGCAGGAAAACCCCTGCACTGCATCTTATTGAGGGAATATTTCCCTTACCTTGCAGTTTAAAGCATCCGCCCATTTTTGCTGTTTTTCCTTCGGCAGCTTCCTGTGACCGCACACAATCCGCGATATTAAACTTGCGTCAGTCTCAACGGCTTTTCCGAAAGCATCATAACTTCCAAAAATTTCGACTATCTTTGCCCTTAATCTTTTGTTTTTTTTCATATTGTCCTCTATTAAAAAATTGTAATACATAATACACTACTATGTATTACTTTAAATAAAATTTTTAGGTTATTTTTTGTAGGATATCATTAATGATATTAGTCATGGATATTATAATCGCACTTGTATGTCGATTCATCAGCGGGGCGGGCTGATCTGTTTGACGAATTCCAATTGTCCTCCCGCCTCGGCCATCATGATAATATATGATGTTGCAGGGTTTATCCGTGACCGGCTCAGCCTTGGCACTATTCCACCATTTTGATTCAATCTCGGGATCTCTGATGTGAAACAAGAACTCCTTTATCCGCGATAACGAAAATCCACAAAGATTTAATTCTCTTACAAAGGCCAGAACAATAATATCTTTCAAGGTGTATTCACGAGCATAACCGCTTCCAACCTTCTGCTCTATCTCTGGCAAAATGCCTGGTTGTTCAGTGTAAAACAAAACCCTTCTGTCAGGGATTCCAGTAATTTCACTAACTTTTTTTCGTGACCACATAACGCCTCCTTATTAAAACATTTTTATTAATCCGTACACTTTGATGTATTACTTGCTAACCCATCCCCCTGTCAACAATTTTTTTGACATTTCTCAGTCGAAAAGAGAGTTCAAGGGATAATAGGCAGGCACAGCTGGAACCAAAATCGTTTAAAGTTGAGCCGCTCAACGATCCACTGCGCGACCATCAAGGAAGAAAGGTGTGACCTCAAATGCCCATCAGGTCACAAACAGGTCACGCCTTTTTTATCTAAAAATACAGTAAGTTATCCCAGGTGTGACCTTGTAACCTCTGTAACTTTAAAAATTCGAACTTTTATTTTCCGCTCTCAAGCCGGGAAGGGCCGCCGGCTTCCAAGCCCCTTTCATACGCGGCCGGCCGTAAATGATCCGGGGTAAATCGCCGGGATCTTTTTCTGCCGAACCCCACAGAGACCGCGGGGCTCAAAACCATAAAGAAAGACCAGGTTGTTTTCTGTGGTCCCGGACAGAAATCGCCGGACGGAAAACACCGAAAAAACTTCCTCCCCTTTTCTGGCCAGCACCACAGAAATTTCCAGCGGGAAAACCACCCGGTTTTTTTCTGCCGAAAACCACAGAAATCTTCGGCCGAAAATCTCTGCAAATCTTCCCCCCTATTTTCTGCCTGGCCGGACAGAAATAACCTGGCAAAAAACTGAATTGTTTTTTCTCTCGATCCGAACAGAAAATTCCGCCCCGAATCTTTAAAAAAGGCCCGGGCATTTTCTATGTTACCAGGCAAAAATGATTCATCCGGGAAATGCCGGGATGGATTCGTGAATAAAATATAATCGGAGCTTGAAGTACCAATTATCCCTGAATCCATATGCCTGACGTTTG